>DASQSR010000588.1:0-22144 GCA_035642295.1 Allostellaceae bacterium
ACGGCGATCAACGCGACGGGCAGCGACTTGAACGGCACCCAGAAGAACGGCAGCGCGTGAAGCTGATTCCAATCCATGAAGTCGGGAATGCCCGGCGTCGACTGGATCTTGGTATTGGCGACGCTCGACGCTTCGAGCTTCGGAAACATCGCCATGCAATAGCCGCCCAGGCCGAAGAAGCACCCCTGGCCGAGGCTCAGGATGCCGGCATCGCCCCAGCACAGCACCAGGCCGATCGCGACGAACGCGTAGGTGAGATACTTGCCGATGAGGTTGAGGCGGAAGATGTCGAGGCTCAGCGGCAGCACCACCACGATCAGCACCGCCAGCACCAGGAGGCCGACGAGATCTCTGCGGTTGAGGAAGGCAAGGCCGGTCATGGGTTCTCCTTTAGCGGCGCACCTTGAGGACGAAGAGCCCCTGCGGGCGCAGCATCAGCACGCCGACCACGAAGAGCAGCGCCAGCACCCGCGCCATGGAGCCGCTCATGAAGAACTCCATGGTCGATTGCGCCTGCGAGATGGTGAAGGCCGAGGCGATGGTGCCGAGGAGGCTCTGCGCGCCGCCGAAGACGACGACAAGGAAGGTATCGACGATGTAGAGCTGACCGGCGCTCGGGCTGGTCGAGCCGATCATGGTGAAGGCGCTGCCGGCGATGCCGGCGATGCCGCAGCCGATCGCGAAGGTGTAGCGGTCCACCTTCTCGGTGTTGATGCCGATGGCGCCGGCCATCACCCGGTTCTGCACCACGGCGCGCACCTGGCGGCCCCAGCGCGAGCGGAAGATCAGCAGGTAGACCGCCGCGGTGATCAGCACCGTCAGCGTCATCACGAAGATGCCGTTGATCGGAATCTCGATGGTGTCGCTGAGGTGCGTTGCGCCCATCATCCAGTTGGGCAGATCGACGCCGACCTCGCGCGCGCCGAAGATCGAGCGGTAGGCCTGCTGGAGGATGAGGCTGAGGCCCCAGGTCGCGAGCAGCGTGTCGAGCGGCCGGCGGTAGAGCCGGCGGATCAGCGCCCATTCGACGACATAGCCGAGCGCGCCGGCGGCGAGGAAGGCGACGATCATCGCGATGAAGAAGTATCCGGCGTAGAGGCCCGGCAGATAGGCGCTGAAGAGATGCGAGCAGAGATAGGTCATGTAGGCGCCGAGGATCATGAACTCGCCATGCGCCATGTTGATGACGCCCATCTGGCCGAAGATGATGGCGAGGCCCAGCGCCATCAGCACGAAGACCGAGAACAGGATGAGCCCGGCAAAGGCCTGCATGGCGAAGATCGAGCCGAGATCGCTCAGTGAGTATCCCATCAGCATGATGCCGCTCCGCGTCGAAGAGACCGGGCGGCCGCGCCCGAAGGCGCGGCCGGCACATTCCTCACTGGTATCCCTTGGGGAAGGGATTGGGCTCGACCAGGTTGGCGGTCTCCCAGATCACGTCGTACTGACCGTCGGCGCGGGCGCGGCCGATGCGCGTCTTGCTCCAGAGGTGATGGTTCTGGTGGATGCGCACATAGCCTTCGGGCGCGGTCTTGAGCTCGATGCCCGGCGACGCGGCGATCACCTTGTCGGTGTCGAAGCTCTGCGCCTTCTCGGCCGCGAGCTTCCACAGCAAGGGCCCCTCATAGGCCGCTTGCGTGACGTCGCCGATGACGCTCTTCTCGCCCCACATGTCCTTGAACGCCTTGACGAAGGCCTTGTTGTTGGGGTTGTCGAGGCTCTGGAAGTACTTCATCGCCGCATAGGCGCCGACGATGTTCTCGCCGCCGATGCCGAGGATCTCGTCCTCGGTGACCGAGATCGTCAGCAGCTTCTGCTTGTTGACGAGGTCGATGCCTGCCGCCTTGAGCTGCTTGTAGAAGGCGACGTTGCTGCCGCCGACGATGATGGCGTAGATGACGTCGGGCTTCTTGAGGCGGATCTTGTTGATCACCGAATTGAATTCGGTGCTGCCGAGCGGGAAGTACTCCTCGCCGACGACCTCGAGCTTGAGGAAATTCTCGATGTGCTTGCGCGCGATCTTGTTCGAGGTGCGCGGCCAGATGTAGTCGGAGCCGAGAAGATAGAAGCTCTTGGCGCCCTTCGCCTCGACGATCCAGTTGAGTCCGGCGATGATCTGCTGCGTCGCTTCCTGGCCCTCGTAGAAGACGTTCTTCGACTGCTCCAGGCCTTCGTAGAAGGTCGGGTAGTAGAGAATGCCGTCATACTGCTCGAACACCGGCAGCACCGCCTTGCGCGAGGCCGAGGTCCAGCAGCCGAACACCGCCGCGACCTTGTCGTTGACCAGGAGCTTGCGCGCCTTCTCGGCGAAGGTCGGCCAGTCGCTGGCGCCGTCCTCCTGGATGAACTTGATCTGGCGGCCGAGCACGCCGCCCGCCGCGTTGATCTGCGAAATGGCGAGCTTCTCGGCTTCGACCGACCCGGTCTCGCTGATCGCCATGGTGCCGGTGACCGAGTGCAGAATGCCGACGGTCACCGTGTCGTCGGTGACGGCAAGGCCGGTGCTGTTCACCGCCGCCGTCGCCGGCGCCGCGGCGAAGACCGGCCGCGACAGCAGCGCCGCCGCCGGCAGCGCCGCCATGCCGACCAGCAGCTTGCGCCTTCCCGGCGAGTGAAGCGTCGAACGGTGATCGCGTAAGCTCATTCTCATCCCCCTCTGTTGCGGGCCGAGGCGGAGCCAGGCCCGCCGTCAGTGCCAGGGGATCGTGGCCGGCGATTGTGCGTCGCAGCAATACGTTGATCGACGCATACGCCATTCGACGTATGGGTCGAATGACGTATATCGCCGCCGATGCGCCGCCCCTAGTGTCATGCGATATTGCGGCAGTGTCGCCGCGGCTTCCCGCAGGCCGACGCACTAAGGCGCCGTTTGATCGTAGTTCTGCCTTTAATTACAATGTGATAACCGCCATCAGAAAAAGCCTCCTCCGGCCGGCGCAGGCGCGCCGCGAGCCCCTCTCTGCCCCGGCGCCGCGTACGTCCGCCCCGGCTGCCCGCCCCACCGGCCGCGCCGGCGCCCGATCTCGCTTGCCACCCTATTGCAGCGCACCATAGAGTGATCGAGCGTGGCCGTTCCGGGCCGGGGGAGCGTGAACAGATGGCGGCGCGGCAGAGAATCCTTCGCGTGCGGCGCGACTACAACCAGTGGGTCGCGAACCAGACGCTGGAGGATTATGCGCTGCGCTTCACCGCCAAGAAGGCGCGGCGCTGGTCGCCGTTTCGCGTCGCCAATACCGCCTTGGGCGCGATCTCGTTCCTGGCACTCGAGGCGATTGGCGGCACCATCACGCTGAGCTACGGCTTCACCAACGCCGCGGCGGCGATCGTCCTCGTCGGCCTTCTCATCTTCGTCACCGGATTGCCGATCGTCCATTACGCCGCCAAGTACGGCGTCGATATCGACCTGCTCACCCGCGGCGCCGGCTTCGGTTATATCGGCTCGACCATCACCTCGCTCATCTACGCCTCCTTCACCTTCATCTTCTTCGCCATCGAATCCGTGATCATGTCGATGGCGCTCGAGCGCTGCTTCGGCGTGCCGCTCGCGCTCGGCTACGTCTTGAGCGCGCTCGTGGTCATCCCGCTGGTCACGCACGGCATCACCTTCATCAGCCGCTTCCAGCTCTGGACCCAGCCGATCTGGCTCGTGCTGCACCTGCTGCCCTTCCTGTTCATCGCCTTCTACAGCGCCGATTCCTTCCGCGGCTGGACGACGTTCGCCGGGCGCTGGGAGCATGGCGGCCAAACGCGCTTCGACCTCGCGCTCTTCGGCGCCGCCGCCTCGGTGGTGCTCTCCCTCATCGCGCAGATCGGCGAGCAGGTTGACTTCCTCCGCTTCCTGCCGGCCGAAGGAACCGGGAACCGGATCGCGCGCCGCAGCGCGCTGCTCGCCGCCGGGCCGGGCTGGATCGTGCTCGGCACCTTGAAGCTGCTGGCCGGCTCCTTTCTCGCCTATCTCGCCCATGAGCACGGCGTCGCGCTCGAACGGGCGGCGCAGCCGACGGAAATGTACGTCGTCGCCTTCCGCTACGTGGTGTCGTCACCCGGCGCCGCCGTGGCGCTCGCCGGCATCTTCGTCGTGCTGTCGCAGCTCAAGATCAACGTCACCAACTCCTATGCCGGCTCGATCGCCTGGTCGAATTTCTTCTCGCGCCTCACCCATCGCCATCCCGGCCGCGTGGTCTGGCTCATCTTCAACGTCGCCATCGCGTTGCTGCTGATGGAGCTCGGCGTCTATTCGGCGCTGGAGCAGATTCTCGGCATCTACTCCGCCGTCGCCGCCGCCTGGGTGGGCGCCATCGTGGCCGACCTCGCCATCAACAAGCCGCTCGGCCTCAGCCCCGATTATATCGAGTTCAAGCGCGCCCATCTTTACGACATCAATCCGGTCGGGGTCGGCGCGATGCTGATCGCCACTGCCGCGGCGGTCGCCGCCTTCGCCGGCCTCTTCGGCGCGGTGGTGGCGGCCTTCACGCCCTTCGTCGCGCTTGTTGTCGCTTTCCTCGCCGCGCCGGCAATCGCCTATGCCAGCCGCGGGCGCTATTACATCGCGCGCAAGCCGCGGCGGCTCTGGGCCAAAGCGGCGGTCATCCGCTGCTCCGTCTGCGAGAACTCGTTCGAGCCCGAGGACACCGCCTTCTGCCCGGCCTATGCCGGGCCGATCTGCTCGCTCTGCTGCTCGCTCGATTCACGCTGCAACGATCTCTGCAAGCGTGGCGCGCGGCTGCCGACGCAACTCACGAGTCTGCTCGGCTGGGCGCTCCCGGCCGGCTTCGTCGCCCGCCTCGACACCCGGCTCGGCCATTACCTGGGACTGCTGCTGCTGCTCGGGGCGATGCTCGGCGCCATCCTCGCCCTCGTCTATTGGCAGGTGGCGCCCGACGCGGGCAGCGCCGCCGACGCGGTGAAGCTGGCGTTCTGGAAGGTGTTCTTCCTCCTCTTCATCATCGCCGGCGTCGCCGCTTGGCTCTTCGTCCTGACCCACGAGAGCCGCAAGGTGGCGCAGGAGGAGTCGCGGCGCCAGACGACGCTGCTCATGCACGAGATCCGCGCGCACCGGCGCACCGATGCGCAGCTCCAGAAGGCGAAGGAAGCGGCCGAGGCGGCGAACCTCGCCAAGAGCCGCTATGTCGTCGGCATCAGCCACGAGCTGCGCGCGCCGCTCAACGCCGTGCTGGGCTATGCCCAGCTGCTCGAGCGCGACCCGTCGATCCCGCGCCATCGCCGCGACGCCGTCACCGTCATCCGCCGCGGCGGCGAGCATCTCGCCGGCCTCATCGAGGGTCTCCTCGACATCTCCAAGATCGAAGCCGGCCGTCTCCAGCTCCAATACGAGGAGGTGCGGCTCGCCGAGTTCCTCGGCCAGATCGTCGACATGTTCCGCCTCCAGGCGGCGGCCAAAGGCATTGATTTCGTGTTCGAGCGGCCGGAGCGCCTGCCGGCGGTGGTGCACACGGACCCCAAGCGCCTGCGGCAGATCCTCATCAACCTGCTGTCGAACGCGATCAAGTTCACCGAGGCCGGCCGCGTCAGCCTGCGCCTCTTCTATCGCAGCCAGACGGCCGAGCTCGAGGTCGAGGATACCGGCATCGGCATCGGCGCCGCCGATCTCGAGCGCGTCTTCGAGCCCTTCGAGCGCGTCGAGCAGCCCGACGGCCAGATGAAGCCGGGGATGGGCCTCGGCCTCACCATCACCAGGCTGCTCACCGAAATCTTGGGCGGCGACATTTCGGTCGAGAGCACGCCCGGCCGCGGCAGCCTTTTCCGGGTGAAGCTGCTGCTCGCCGAGGTCGCCTCGCCGCGCGCGGCCGCCGCGGCCACCGCTACCCTCTGCGGCTATGCCGGGCGCCGGCGTACGGTGCTGCTCGCCGACGACGATGCCGGCCATCGCCAATTGCTGCGCGACGTGCTGACGCCGCTCGGCTTCACGCTGCTCGAGGCCGCCGACGGCCCGTCCTCGCTGCAGCTGGCGGAGGCGGCGCAGCCGGATCTCGTCCTGCTCGACATCTCGATGCCCGGCACCGACGGCTGGTCGGTGGCGCGCGCCTTGCGGCGGAACGGAGCGGGCGCCACCCGGATCATCATGATCTCGGCCAATGCCGGCGAGCCCGAGCGCCGCGGCGAGCCGCTGGCCGATGCCTTCATCGTCAAGCCGATCGATCTGCAGCGCCTCTTCGATGCCATAGCTCGGCTCCTCGGCCTCGAATGGCTGACCGAGCCCACTCCCGCCGCCGCGGCAGCGCCGCCCTTTTCGCCGGCCGGCGTGCCGTCGCGGCCGCATCTCGACGAGCTCCGCCGGCTCGGCCGCATCGGCTATGTCCGCGGCATCCAGGCGAAGCTCGACGAGATCGAAGGCGAAGACCCGGCCCGCCGCGCCTTCGTCGCGCATATGCGCGCGCTGGTGAAGGATTTCGAGTTCGCTCGCTACATGGCGGCGCTCGAAGCGCTGAGCGGCGCCGATGCCTGAGGGAACGCCGCGTCCGATCGCCCTGGTGATCGACGATTCGCCGGAGACGCTGCGCTTCCTCACCGACGCGCTCGAGGAAGCGGGCTTCACCGCGCTGGTGGCGCTCGCCGGCGAAAGCGCGCTGGCGCTGGCGCAGGAGGCGACGCCCGACATCGTGCTGCTCGACGCGGTAATGCCGGGCATGGACGGGTTCGAGACCTGTCGCCGTCTCAAGGCGAGCAAGGGGCTCGCCTATGTCCCGGTGATCTTCATGACCGGGCTCAGCGAGACCGAGCACGTGATCAAGGGGCTCGAGGCGGGCGGCGTCGACTACGTCGCCAAGCCGATCGTTCCCGACGAGCTCATTGCGCGCATGCAGGTCCATCTCGCCAATGCGCGCCTCGGCCAGAGCGCCCGCAACGCGCTCGACGCCGCCGGCCGCTTCCTGCTCGCCATCGACCATGCCGGCCGCGTGCTGTGGTGCACGCCGCAGGCCGGCAAGCTGCTCGAGACCGCCTTTCCGCCCGCGACCGCCGAAGGCTTCCGCCTGCCGGAGGCGCTGGTGCGGCGGCTGATCGGGCCCGCCGAGCCGCATGGCGTCGGCGAAGCGGCGAGCCTCGCCGAGGCCGGCGGCGAGCCGCGTTTCCAGCTTTCCTACATCGGCAAGATCGGCGCCGACGAGTTCCTGCTGCGCCTCGCCGAAAGCGAAGCGGCGAGCGAGGAGAGCCGCCTCAAGCAGCACTTCGCACTGACGGCGCGCGAAGCGGACGTTTTGGTCTGGGTGGCGCGCGGCAAGTCGAACCGCGACATCGGCGAAATCCTCGGCCTCAGCCCGCGCACGGTGAACAAGCACCTGGAGCAGATCTACGAGAAGCTCGGCGTCGAGAACCGCACCTCCGCCGCCGCCCTGGCGCTGCGCGCCCTCGGCACCCGCTAATCCCAAGAGCCATCGGCCCTGAGGGGTGCCGTGGTACGCTATGCCGACCGCCGCTCTTTGACATGGTGAACTGAGCTTTCAGCCGTCAGCTCTTAGCTGTCAGCGCAGTTCTCAGCCGTCAGTATTCAGTTTTTTGTTTCGACGCGTGACCGACTCAGCTGACGGCTGACAGCTGAAAGCTTCTTAGTGATTCAGTGAATCACCCGAAAAAATGAGTCATCGTTGTACACCAGTGAATCACACTCCTCCCCGGGGGAACCGGCGCAAGCCAGTTTTGCTACCGCCCCACCACCACCAGCAGCGCCCCGTTCGCTTCCTCCGGCGGCACCAGCAGGTTCCCGGCGGCGAGCTCCTCATATGCCACCTGCCACTGCGTCAGGTGATCGGTGGTGCGGGCAATATCCGCGCTGCGCAAGGTCAGCGCCACGATCGCCGGCAGCGGTCGGTCGAGATCGATCTCGGCCTGCGGATAGAGCGCCGAGACATCGTCGGGCGTGGCGAAGAGAATCCGGTGGCGGCCGACATGCACCGTCAGCACGTCGTCGGTGGTGTTGACGCCGGCGCCGAACAGGCGGTCATAAGCGCCGCGCAGCGGCTCCGTCGCCTCGACCATGACAGTGACGCCCGTAATGCCGGTGATCGCGTTGGCATGGGCGAGCCATTGCGGGCGGCGCACCAGCTCCGGCGTCAGGTGCTGGCAGACGAAGGCGGAAAGCGCCGGCGTCTCTTCCGGCGGCAGGCGCACCAGCTTGAAGCGCGGCAGCACCGTGCCTTCGGGCAGCTCCAACTGCCGCGTCAAGTCGCTGGGCGGCGCCGGATGGAGGCCGCGGCGCTGCAGCTCGGCCGCGGTCGCGTCGCCCGCGCGCGTGGCGAAAGCAAGGCCGCTCGGTCCCTCGCCGCGCGCCAGAAATGCGTCGAGCCCGCCCGTGCCCTGCTCCGGCGCGACCACGCCCATCAGCTCGATATAGTCGCGCTCGAACATGATGCAGTAATTGCCGGTGCCCTTCTGCAGGTGCCGGCCGCGCGGCGTCAGGGTGAAGCCGAGCCGCGTCCAGGCGAGGCGCGCGCGGTCGAGGTCGCGCACGGCGACGATGACATGGTCGATGCCGACGAGCGGCTGCGGCGTCACCGCAGGCTCGCTTCGATATTACCGCCGTCGACAGTGAGGATGGCCGCGGTGGTGGTGCGCGCTTGCGCCAAAAAAACGAAGGCCTCGGCGACGTCCTCGGCCGTGACCTCGCGGCCGAGCAGGTTGCCGCCCATGTAGTCGCCGGTCGAGACACCGCGGGCGCGGGCGCGCTCGGCGATCATCGCCTCGGTCAGGAGGCCGCTGCGGATGCGGTCGGCATTGACTGCATTGGCGCGGATGCCGTCGCGGCCGTGATCGAGCGCGTATTGCTTCATCAGCGACAGCGTCGCCGCCTTGGGGAGGCCGTAAGGCCCGAAATCGCGGCCGGGATTGACCGCCTGCTTCGAGACATTGAACAGCAGCGCGCCGCCTGTTCCTTGCGCGCGCATGACGCGCACCGCGTTCTGCGCGACGCACTGATGGGCGAAGAAGTTGAGCTCGAAGGAGCGCCGCAACGTCGCGTCATCGACCTCGCCGATCTTCCCTTGCCAGGCGGCCCCGGCATTGGAGACGACGATGTCGATGCCGCCGAACGCTTCGACGGCGCGGTCGAAAGCGGCGCGCACCGCAGCGGCGTCGGTCACGTCGCCGGCAAGCGCCAGCGCCGTGCCGCCCACCGCCTTTGCCGCCGCGCGTGCCGCATCGGCGTCGCGGTCGAGCACCGCCACTTCGGCCCCGGCGCGGGCGAGCGCCTTCGCCGTGGCCGCGCCGATGCCGCTGCCGCCGCCGGTGACCAGCGCCACCTGCCGCGCCAGCGGCTTCTCCGCCGCCTTGCTCAGCTTCGCCTGCTCCAGCGACCAGTACTCGACATCGAACATGTCGGCTTCGGAGACGCATTCGTAGCGGCCGATCGCCTCGGCATCGCTGATCACGGCCACCGTGTTCTCGGCAATGTCGGCGGCGACCGCCGCCTCCTTGGCGGAAGCGCCGAGGCCGAAAAGGCCGAGCCCCGGCACCAGCACGACCCGCGGCCGCGGATCGAGCTCGGTCTTGGGCTGCGCCTGGCGCCCATTATGGCGGGCGAAATAGGCGTGATAGCGCGCCGCATAGGCCTCGACCGCGGCGGCGACGTCGCGGCGCCAGGCATCGAGCGCGCCCGCCGCCGGCGCCGGCACGATCAGCGGCCAGTTCTTGGTGCGGATGGTGTGGTCGGGCGTCACCACGCCGACCTGCGAATAGCGCGCGAGCTCGGCGCCGTTGACATAGGCGAGACTCTCGGGCGAACGGCGGAAGCACAGGATCTGCCGCTTGGCGATGCCGGTCGCGCGGTCGTTGGCGATGGCGGCGAGGCCGCGCAGGATCGGCGCCACCTCGGCGACCGGCGCCGGCGCCGTCGGCAGCGCCGCGACGGCGAAGAGATTGCGCCGGCCGCGGGCGAGCCGCGCCTCGGCGAGGCTCACCATCTCGATCATGCGCTCATAGGCTTGGCGCGCATCATCGCCGAAGGTGAAGATGCCGTGCTTCAGCAGGATGAGGCCTTCGACGCCGGGCGCCTGCTCGTAGATCTCCGCCGCCGCTTTGGCCAGCGCGAAGCCCGGCATGATGTAGGGAACGAGGGCCATGCGCCCGTCATAGACCTCGCGGCAGAGCGCCTCGCCCTCCGGCTGGTCGGTCAGCGCCAGCACCGCGGTCGAATGCGTGTGATCGACGAATTTCTGCGGCAGGAAGGCGTGCAGCAGCGTCTCGACCGAGGGATTGGGCGCGGCGCTGTCGAGCAGATTGGCGCGCTGCGCATTCACCATGTCCTCGTCGCTGAGCCGCTCGAGCCGGCGCAGGCGCCGGAGCGGCGCGAGCCGCACCGCCGGCAGGCCGGCCGGCTCGATATTGCCCATGTCCCAGCCCGAGCCCTTGACGCAGAGCACCTCGACCTCGTCGCCGAGAAGGTCGCGCATCGCCGTCTTGACCGAGCTGTTGCCGCCGCCATGGAGGACGAGACGGGGATCGCCGCCCAGGAGACGGGTGGTGTAGACGCGCAGCGCCAGATCGTGCGAGACGCCCTTCTCGCCGTAGCGCTGAACGAAGGTGTCGGCGTCGCGGTCGGACCAGAGGCTTTTCATGGCGCAATCCCGCTCATTCGCCGGCGAGCCGCGCGCGCCGCTCGGGGAAGAGCGACAGCAGCCCCTCGCGCGAGGCGGCGGCGACGCCGCGCTCGGTGATGAGGCCGGTGACGAGCCGCGCCGGCGTCACGTCGAAGGCGTAATTGGCGGCCTTGCTGCCTTCGGGGACGAGGCGGACGCGCGCGGTGCCGCCCGCGGGCAGGCGGCCCGTGATCTCGGTCACCTCGGTGGGGTCGCGCTCCTCGATCGGGATGTCGCGCACGCCATCCTCGATCGACCAGTCGATGGTCGGCGACGGCAGCGCGACATAGAAGGGAACGCCGTTGTCCCGAGCGGCAAGCGCCTTGAGGTAGGTGCCGATCTTGTTGGCGACGTCGCCCGCGGCGGTGGTGCGGTCGGTGCCGGTGATGCAGAGGTCGACGCGGCCGTGCTGCATCAGATGGCCGCCGGCGTTGTCGACGATCACCGTATGCGGCACGCCGTGGTGCAACAGCTCCCACGCGGTGAGGCTGGCGCCCTGGTTCCTGGGCCGCGTCTCGTCGACCCAGACATGAACGGGGATCCCGGCGTCATCCGCGGCATAGACCGGGGCGAGCGCCGTCCCCCAATCGACCGTGGCGAGCCAGCCGGCATTGCAGTGCGTCAGGATCTCGACCGGCCGGCGCTTTCCCGCCTGGTGCCACGCCGCCTCGATGAGCGGAAGGCCGTGGCGGCCGATCGCGCGATTGAGCGCCACATCCTCGTCGGCGATCTCGCCGGCGCGGCGCCAGGCGGCGGCAGCGCGCTGCGGCTCCGGCAGCGGCGGCAGCAACGCACGCATCTCCTCGATCGCCCAGCGCAGATTGACCGCGGTGGGGCGCGTCGCCAGCAGCAGCGCCGAGGCGGCCTCGAGCGCCGCATCCGAAGCGTCGCGCCGCATCGCCAGCGCCATGCCGTAAGCGGCGGTGGCGCCGATCAGCGGCGCGCCGCGCACCAGCATGGCGCGAATGGCGTGCGCCGCCGCCTCGGGCGTCTCGAGCCGGCGGGTTTCGAGCGCATGCGGCAACAGCGTCTGGTCGATGATGCCAACCGCGCCACCGGCTTCGGGCCAGATGGTGCGCATGGGCTTGCCGGCGACTTTCATCGCGCCTCTCCCTTCATCACCGCTTCAGCACGCGCCCGGCAATCGCGTCGAGCTTTGCCATCATCGCCGGGGCGCGCGCGTCGGGCGCGGTGATGATGGCGTTCTCGAGCGCGATATGGCAGCCGGCGGAGCATAGCTCCTGCCGCCGTCCGAGCAGCGGCACCACCGATTTCACCAGCGCCCGTGCACGATCGGCATTGGCGAGCAGCACGCCGACGATCATCTCGACCGTGACATGGTCGTGGTCGGGATGCCAGCAGTCGAAATCGGTGACCATGGCGACGGTGGCGTAGCAGAGCTCGGCCTCGCGCGCGAGCTTCGCCTCCGGCATGTTGGTCATGCCGACCACGGCGGCATCGAGGCTGCGGTGCATGCGACTCTCCGCCAGGGTCGAGAATTGCGGTCCTTCCATGCAGACATAAGTCCCACCGCGATGCATCGGGAGCCCGCATTCGGCGCCGGCGGCGGCGAGCGCATCGCCGAGCCGCGAGCAGACCGGGTGGCCGAAGCCGACATGGGCGACAAGGCCGGTGCCGAAGAAGCTCTTCGCCCGCGCGAAGGTTCGGTCGATGAATTGATCGACCACCACGAAGCTGCCCGGCGGCAGCTCGGCCTTGAGGCTGCCGACGGCCGAGAGCGAGATCAGCTCGGTGGCGCCGCCGCGCTTCAGCGCATCGATATTGGCGCGGAAATTGATCTCGGAGGGCGGGATGCGGTGGCCGCGGCCGTGGCGCGGCAGGAAGACGACGCGCGTGCCGCCCAGCGTGCCGAAGCAGAGCTCGTCCGATGGCTCGCCGAAGGGCGAGGCGATGCGGCGCCATTCGACATCGGCGAGGCCGTCGATCTGATAAAGGCCGCTGCCGCCAATGATGCCGATGACCGGACTGGCTGCCATGACCGGAACGCTCCCGCTCTGCCCAAAGCGGCAGTCTTCCAGCCGGACCGCGTCAGGGCAACAGCGAAATCGCCAGCCGCCGCCGGCCGACGGTCAGTGCACGTCGGCCCAGATCTGGCGCTTGGCGGCGTAGAGCACCCCGGTCATCACCAGGAGGAAGATCAGCACTTTGGCGCCGGTGAACTTCCGCTCCTCCATCGTCGGCTCCGAGGCCCAGGCGAGGAAGGTGGCGACGTCGTGCGCCTCCTGCGGCAGGGTGGACTTGGTGCCGTCGGCATATTGGACATCGTTGCCGGAGAGCGGCTGCGGCATGGCGATCTGATGGCCGGGGAAATAGATGTTGTAGTTCATGCTGGCGGCCATCGCGAAGCCCTTCGGCGGTTCGCGGAAGCCCTGCAGCAAGGCATCGACATAGTCCGCGCCGCCACTCAGGCCCTTGACCGGGCTGCTGTCGGCGCGGGCCTTGATGATCAGCGACAGGTCGGGCGGCAAAGCGCCGTTGAGCGCCGCGCGCGCCGCCTTCTCGTTGGGGAAAGGCGGCACGAAGGCGTCCGAGGGACGGCCCGGACGCTGGAACATATCGCCCTGATCGTTGGGGCCGTCGGTCACCTGCTTGGTGGCGGCGATCGCCTTCACCTCGTTCTCGGTATAGCCGAGGCCGGTGAGATCGCCGTAGTGCAGGAGGTTCATCGAGTGGCAGCGCGAGCAAACCTCCTCGTAGACCTGGAAGCCGCGCTGCGCCGCGGCGCGATCGAAGGTGCCGAAGGGACCGCTGAAGGACCAGGAGTTCTTCGGAATCGCCGGCGCCTCATCCTGCGCCGAGGCCGACGTCGCGGCGAGCGCCAGCAGGGCGAGCGAGGCAAGCGCGAGAACGGATTTGCGCATCAGGGCTTCTCCATCGGCGTCGAGGCGCCGGCGAGGCGCGCCCCGCCCTTGCTGGTCACCGCAGCGCTGATGCTGGTAGGCAGCGGCAGCGGCCGCTCGAGCCAGCCGATCACCGGAAAGAGCACGATGAAATGAATGAAGTAGTAGAGCGTCGCCAGGCGCCCGATGACGATGTAGATGCCTTCCGGCCGATGCGCTCCGACCATGGTCAGCGCGACGACGTCGATGACGAGGAGCCAGAACACCCACTTGTAGACCGGGCGGAAGCGCGCGCTGCGCACCCGCGAGGTGTCGAGCCAGGGCAGGAAGAAGAGCACGCCGATCGCGCCGAAGAGGCAGAGCACGCCGGCCAGCTTCGCCGGGATGAAGAGGATGTCCGGCACCGAGCGCAGGATGGCGTAGAACGGCAGGAAGTACCATTCGGGCACGATCTCGGGCGGCGTCTGCAGCGGATTGGCCGGGACGTAGTTCTGCGTGTCGCCGAGCGCATTGGGCATGTAGAAGACGAAGAGGGCGTAGATGATCAGGAACACGCCCAGCCCGAACATGTCCTTGACCGTGTAGTAGGGATGGAAGGGAACGCTGTCCTGCGGCCCCTTGCGGTCGATGCCCAGCGGATTGTTGGAGCCGTGCTGGTGCAGCGCGATGAGGTGAAGACCGACGACGCCGACGATGACGAAGGGCAGGAGGTAGTGGAGCGAGAAGAAGCGGTTGAGCGTCGGATTGCCGACGGCGAAGCCGCCCCACAGCCAGGCGACGATCTTGGGCCCGATCACCGGGAGCGCGGAGAACAGGTTGGTGATGACGGTGGCGCCCCAGAAGCTCATCTGCCCCCACGGCAGGACATAGCCCATGAAGGCGGTCGCCATCATCAGCAGCAGGATGACGACGCCGAGCATCCACAGCAGTTCGCGCGGCTCCTTGTAGGAGCCGTAATAGAGACCGCGGAAGATGTGGATGTAGACGACGATGAAGAAGAACGATGCGCCGTTCATGTGGATGTAGCGCATCAGCCAGCCGAAATTCACGTCGCGCATGATGCGGTCGACGGAATCGAACGCCATGCTCACGTTCGGCGTGTACTGCATGGCGAGGAAGATGCCGGTGACGATCATGATCACCAGCATGATCCCGGACAGCGAGCCGAAGTTCCACCAGTAGCTGAGGTTCCGCGGCGTCGGATAGTCGTAGAGCTCGGCCCGCATGAAAGTGAAGGCCGGCAGCCGGTGATCGATCCAGCGCACGAGCTTGCTTTGGCTTTGATTGCCGGGCGCGTTCATGGCGTTGCCCTTCTAAAGCTGTTCGACGGCATTGAGGTCGAAGTTCGATCCGGACGGATTCTCGCCGATCCGGACGACCGTGTTGCTGACGAAGTTGTAGGGCGGGACCGGCAGGTTGTAGGGCGCAGGCACGCCGGCGAAGACGCGGCCCGCGAGGTCATAGCGCGAGCCGTGGCACGGGCAGAAATAGCCGCCCGGCCAGGTTGGGCCGAGCGTTCCGCCCGGCTGCGGCGTGAAATTCGGAATGCAGCCGAGATGCGTGCAGATGCCGACGAGGACGAGGTATTCGGGCTTGATCGAGCGGTGCCAGTTCTTGGCGTAATCCGGCTGCTGCTCGGCCTCGGACTCGGGATCGCGCAGGAGATTGAGCGTCTTCGGGTCCTGCAGCGAGCTCAGCTCCTGCGGCGTGCGGTTGACGACGAAGATCGGGCGGCTGCGCCAGAGCACGACGATCTGCTGCCCCGGCTGCAGGTGCGACAGATCGACATCGAGCGGCGCGCCCGCCGCCAGCGTGTCCTTGCTGGCGTTCATGCTGTCGATCAGCGGCCAGGCCGCGATCGCGGCGCCGATCGCGGTCACTGCCGTGGCCGCGATCTGCAGGAAGTCGCGCCGCGTCCCCGAGTCCTGCGTATGCGCACCCATCGGCCTCGGTTGCGCCGTATCCGCCATCTGGCCACCTCTTTCAAAGTCCCGGCCCCGAGCCGAATTTCCCCCGTCGGGCCGGATGTAGACCGCGCGCAACCTATACTGTTGACCGTTCGCCGCTATGCGACATCCTGCCGCATAACCGGCGGAATCCCCGCGCCGCTGAGGGGGATGGCGCGGTATAGTCGGAGCCCGCCGATGCCACTCCACGCACCCGATGCGGCTTGCCCTTTATGAGCCCGATATCCCGCAGAATGCCGGCGCGCTGCTGCGGCTCGGCGCCTGCCTCGGCGTCGCGGTCGACATCATCGAGCCGGCCGGGTTCCTGCTCAGCGACCGCCGGCTGAAACGGGCCGGGATGGACTATCTGGGCGCCGCCGAGCTCGTCCGCCACGACTCCTGGGCGAGCTTCCGCGCCGGCTGCCGCGGCCGGCTGGTGCTGCTCACCACCCGGGCGACGCTCGCCTATCACCGCTTCGCCTTTCGCGCCGACGACGTGCTGCTGCTGGGGCGCGAAAGCGCCGGCGTCCCCGAAGCGGTGCATCAGGCGGCGGACGCGCGGCTGCGCATTCCCCTCCGGCCGGGATTGCGCTCGATCAACGTGGCGCTCGCCGCAGCCATGGTATTGGGCGAGGCGCTGCGACAGACCGACCAGTTTCCGAAGGACCCCTTATGACCGCCGACAGCACCGATGGCGAGAGCCTGAAACGGCGCGCCGCCGAATGGTTCGAGGCGCTGCGCAACCGCATCTGCGCCGCCTTCGAGACGCTCGAGGACGAGCACGCGGCGGCCCGCGCCGACAGCGCTCCGCCCGGCCGGTTCGAGCGGCGGGCATGGCAGCGTCCGGGCGGCGGCGGCGGCGTCATGGCGATCATGCATGGCCGCGTCTTCGAGAAGGTGGGGGTCAACGTCTCCACCGTCTGGGGCGAGTTCTCGCCGGAGTTCCGCGGCCAGATCCCGGGCGCCGCCGAGGATCCGCGCTTCTGGTCGAGCGGCATCTCGCTGGTCGCGCATATGCGCTCGCCGCTGGTGCCGGCGGTGCACATGAACACGCGCCACATCCGCACCGCCAAGGCCTGGTTCGGCGGCGGCGCCGACCTCACGCCGATGTTCCCCGACGAGGCCGATGCGCGCGAGTTCCACGCGGCGCTCAAGGCAGCCTGCGATGCGCATGATCCCGGCTGCTATCCTCGCTACAGGCAGTGGTGCGACGACTACTTCTTCCTGCCGCACCGCAACGAGCCGCGCGGCGCCGGCGGCATCTTCTACGACTACCTCGACAGCGGCGACGCCGAGCGCGATTTCGCCTTCACCCGCGCCGTGGGGGAAGCCTTCCTCGGCGTCTATCCGCGCCTCGTCCGCCGTCACATGCTCGAGCCCTGGACGGAGGAGCAGCGCCGCCAGCAGCTGATCCGCCGCGGCCGCTATGTCGAATTCAATCTGCTCTACGACCGCGGCACCACCTTCGGCCTCAAGACCGGCGGCAATGTCGAGGCGATCCTGATGTCGCTGCCGCCCGAAGTCATGTGGCCCTAGCGCGACGGCGCAGCCGTCGTCGCTGGCGGCGGCAGCGCTTGCGTCAGCAAGCGCGAGAGCCGCACGGTCCCCAGCTGGGGTGACATCGAGCTGGTGTCACATCGAGAATTCCCCGCCCTGTTCCGGATAGCGGGCCGCGGCGCCGGCGCTCATCCTCGCGCCGATCGCACGGCAACGAGGAGCTCCGCCATGGCACGCGCCTATTACAGCACCGTCTTCGACGAATCGGCCGACCAGGTCTGGGCGGCGGTGCGCGATTTCGGCAATTACCGCCTCTGGGTCGATGAGGTCGACGAGAGCGAGGTCGAGGAAGGGAGACCCGGCGATGCCGTCGGCGCGGTCCGCCGCATCCGCATCGGCGACACGCTCATCCGCCAGCGCCTCCTCGCCCATTCCGATCTCGATCGCTGCTACAGCTATGCGTTCTGCGGCACGCCGCGTTTTCCCGTCACCCACTACGTCGCGACGCTCCGCATCACGCCGGTCACCGAGGGCGAGCGGGCCTTCGTCGAATGGTGGGCGAGCTTCGACTGCGCCACTGCCGAGCACGACCATTGGACGAGCTTCTTCGCGCGCTCCTTCGGCGGCTGGCTCGGCGCATTGCGGCGGCGGCTCGCCCCGAGCGGCTGATCCTCGCGAAGCCCCGCTTACATCTCCTCCGGCGGGCGACGGTGGCGAAAGAGCAGGAGCAACAGCACGTCGTACACCACCTTGAGCGCGCCGGCAGCAGCGAGCGGCCAGCCGAAGCTCGAGAGACCGAGCAGCCAGCCGGTAGCGACCGGGCTTGCCGCGGCGGCAAGGCTGCGCGGCACCGAGGTGATGCTCGCCGCCGCCGCGCGCTCGCCCGGCGTCACCACCGCCATGATGTACGAGGTGCGCGTCGGCACATCCATGCTGGAGAGCGCGCTGCGCAGCAGCAGCAGGGCGAGCGCGGCGCCGAGGCTCGGCGCGAACGGCGCCAGGATCAGGAGCAGGTTCGACGGCAGGTGCGTCCACACCATGGTGTTGACGAGGCCGATGCGCCGCGCGAGCGCAGGCGCAACAAGAAATGACGCCGCCGCGAGCAGCCCGCTCCAGAAGAAGAAGCTGCCGGCGGCGGCGAGCGACAGACCGAAGCGATCGAAGAGCCAGAGCGCCAGCATGGACTGAACGATGAACCCGCCGCCAAAGGCATCGAGGCTGAAGAGCGCCGCGAGCGCGAGCACGAAGCGGCGCGACGGGCCCAAAGGCGCGGCGGCGGCGTCAGACCGCGGCCGCGGCCGGTCCGGCGGCAGGCGGCGATAGAGGAAATAGCTGCCAAACCCGAGCAGCGCGTAAAGCGCGAACATCGCCTGCACCGCCTCGAAGAAGCCGCTGGCGAAGACGCCGGCGGCGAGCTCGGGCAGGCCCGCCACGAGCGCGCCTAGCGCGGCCACGAGCGAGCCGGTCAGGCTGTAGGCGGCAAACAGCGGGGTGCGGGTACGCTCGCTCGCCGCCTCCGCCAGCAGCGTCTGCTCCAGCGGCAGAAACAGGCTGACATCGCCCGAGGACGGGTTGAGCGTGCCGAGAAAGCCCACCACCAGCAGCGGCCAGAAGCGGGTTTCGAGGGCAAAGCCCATGCCGGTGCCGATCATCAGCACCGCGGCGCCGAGCAGCAGCAGGCGATGGCCGTAGCGATGCGCCTGGAAGCCCACCAGCAGCGTCAGGATGGCCGAGCCCGCCAGCGTCGCGGCGGTGAGCAGGCCGATCGCCAGATCGTCGAAGCCGAGGAGCTTCAGATAGACCGGCAGGAGCAGGCTGACGAAGCCGTCGCCGAAAGCGCGCAAGGCGCGGCCGCAGAGCAGGAGCCGCGCCTCCCTCCCGGTTCCGGCCGGCAGCAGGCGCAGCCGCATCAGCGGTGCTCGGCGGCGACGGGCGAGCCACCGCGCCGCGCCTCCTTCGCCAGCCAACCGGTCGCTGCCCCGCGTGTCATGCGCCCTCCGTCATCTCGGCACTCTAGTCTTCTTGGCGAGCCGGCGCTGCCCTCGGCCCGCGAGCGCGCCGCGCCGCGGCTCGCCCTGAACTTGGGTTCATCGCACGCGCGCGGCGATGGCGTATTCTCGTCGCGACTTTGCCAAGCCGCGCCCCCAGCACGAGCCCGGAGCGCGCTCGCCAGCGAAGGAGCCGACCAGCATGTGGCACGGACAGATCGATCCCCTCATCGCCCTGGGCGTTCTCATCGCAACCGCTGGAACGGATGCGGTCTACGTCATGTTCACGGCGGCCGTCTCGGCACGTCAGCGCGTCCCGGCCGCGACCTGGAGCAGCGTCTGGTATTTGCTCTCCGCCTTCGCGGTCATCAGCTACACCAGCAACTGGGTCTATGTCTGTTTCGCGGCGCTTGGCTCCTGGGTCGGCGCCTTTGTGTCGATCAGCTTCCTTCACCGCGCGCCCGCGAGCCCGCCACCCGCCGGCTCACCGCCGCCCTAGGCGTCGCCGCGCACCCCTCCCGACGCATGCACGCTCCCGACGCGCCCGAGGCGTCCCGCCGGCCCGACCGGGCCAAGCCGAGCGGATTGACTTCCAAAGTACTCTGTATTACAGAGTTCTTTGCCTGCGCGACGGAGGAGGCGGCAGCACATGAGCGATCCCGGGAAAAACGGCACGGCGGACGGGGCGGTTGTCCGGCTGCGCCAGGTGGAGAAGACCTATCGGACGGGGAGCGTTGCGGTCGCGGCGCTCCGAGGCATCAGCTTCGATATCCCGCGCCACCGCTTCAGCATGATCGTCGGGCCGTCCGGCAGCGGCAAGACCACTCTCCTCAACCTGATCGGCTGCATCGACGCGCCGAGCGCCGGCACGGTCGAGGTCTGCGACACGGCGATGGGCCGCCTCGGCGACAATGCGCTCGCCGATTTCCGCGCGCGCAACATCGGCTTCATCTTCCAGGGCTTCAGCCTGATTCCGGTGCTGTCGGCCTATGAGAATGTCGAGTACCCGCTGCTGCTGGTCGGCCGGCCCGCGGCGGAACGGCGCGAGCGCACGCTGGCGATGCTGGCGGCGGTCGGGCTCGCCGATCAGCAGAAGCAGCGGCCCAACGAGCTCAGCGGCGGCCAGAAGCAGCGCGTCGCCATCGCCCGCGCCCTGGTGAAGCATCCCGAGATCGTGCTCGCCGACGAGCCCACGGCCAATCTCGACACCCGCACCGGCGCCGCGATCATCGAGCTGATGCACAAGGTGCAGGCGGAATTCGCCACCACCTTCATCTTCTCGACGCACGACCCGCAGCTCATCTCGCACGCCGACGAGACCTTCACCATCCGCGACGGCGCGCTCGTCGCCCATGCCGAAGGAGGCCGGGCGTGATGCTGCTCAAGATCGGCTTCCGCAACATCCTGCGCAACGGGCGCCGCTCGGCCGTGACCGGCCTTGCCGTCGCCGTGGGCGCGGTGGCGCTCCTCGTCTTCGGTGCCTTCCAGGCGTACATCTTCGCCGGCCTTCAGACCACTGCGGTGCAGCGCAGCGGCCACCTCACCGTGTTCCGCAACGGCTATTTCCTCTACGGCGCCGGCAATCCCGCCGCCTATGGCATCGACGACTACAAGACGGTGATGGCGACGATCGGCAGCGATCCCGTGCTGAAGCCGCTGATCAACGTGATGACGCCGACGCTGACGCTGTTCGGCATCGCCGGCAATTTCGAAGGTGAGAACGACGCCGCCAAGACCTTCTTCGGCGTCGGCGTCATTCCGTCCGACCGTGAGCGCATGCGGCAATGGAACGAGTTCGGCGTCTCACAGCCTTATGTGCCGGACACGCGGCTTGCCGATAGCGACGAGACGCGCGGCATCATCGGCGCCGGCCTCGGCCGCATCCTCAATCTCTGCGCCCCGCTCAGGATCGCCAACTGCCCGCCGCCACCTGCGGCGAAGCCGAAGCCGGGCCCCGCCGCGCCGCAGGAGGATTTCAGCGACCTCGTGCGCAACGACGTCGCGGGCAACGCCGATCCCGACTCCCATATGCCGCGCATCGACCTGCTCGCCGCCACCGCGGGCGGCGCGCCCAACGTCGTCAGCCTCTATGTCAGCGGTGCCGAGCCGCAATCGGTCAAGGAGATCGACGACAATTATGTCGGCATGCATCTGAGCCTGGCGCAGCAGCTGCTCTACGGCCGCGGCGAGCACAAGGTGACGGGCATCGTGCTGCAGCTGCACCGCAGCGAGGACATGGCGGCGGCGCGGGCGCGGCTGGTCACGCTCTTCGAAGAGAAAGGTCTCGGCCTCGAGGTCCGCGACTTCACCGAGCTCACGCCGCAATACAGCCAGATCCTCAATTTCTTCCGCTCGATCTTCCTCTTCATCGCCGTCATCATGGGCGTGATCGTGCTCTTCGCCGTGGTCAACACCATGACCATGACGGTGATGGAGCGCACCAACGAGATCGGCACGACGCGCGCGATGGGGGCGCGCCGCTCGGGCATCCGGCGGCAATTCCTGCTCGAAGGGTCATTGTTGGGCGCGATCGGCGCGACGTTCGGGGTGGTGGTCGCGGCGGCGATCGCGCTCGCGGTCAACCACGCCGGGCTCACCTGGACACCGCCGGGCAACGCCAATGCGGTGCCGCTTCAGCTCTACCTCTTCAACAGCGGCGCGCTCATCGTCGGCACCTGGCTTGGACTCGTCCTCGTCGCGACCATCGCCGCGCTCATCCCCGCCAACCGCGCCGCCAAGCTGCCGGTGGTGGACGCGCTGCGCCATGTATGAGGCTCCCATGATCCGCAAGCCGCACCTTCTCGCCGCTCTTGCCTTGGCGCTGCTGCTTCCCGCCGCCGCGGCCGAAGCGCAAAGCGCGCAGGAGATCATCGCCGCTTCAGACAAGGTGCGGAACCCGAGCGCACCGTTCCGCGTCACCGACCATTTGTCGGAGTTCGTGCACGGCTCGCTACGCGACACCGACGAGATTGTCGTCTACGCCAAGGTGGACGCGGCGAAGGGCCAGTTCCGCGACCTCGTCCGCTACATCGAGCCGCCGCGCGATGCCGGCAAGATGGCGCTGCTCGACGGCACGGTGCTGTGGTTCTACGACCCGGCCTCGAAGGCGAGCGTCCGCATTTCGCCGCAGCAGCGGCTGATCGGCCAGGCCGCGATCGGCGACGTGCTCACCGTCAACCTCGCCGTCGACTACACGGGAACCCTGATCGGCGCCGAGAGCATCGAGGACAGCACGCGCAAGACTCGCAATTGCTGGCACCTCG
>DASQSR010000589.1:0-2408 GCA_035642295.1 Allostellaceae bacterium
CGCCTGTTTGCGCTCGACATGAAGACGGGCAAGCCGGTGTGGGAGACCAAATTGCTCGATTCGGAGAAGCTGACGGTCGGCTTCACCGGCGCCCCGCTTTACGCCAAAGGCACCGTCATCATCGGCGCGCAGGGAGGCGAATGGCCGGGCCGCGGCCCAATCTTCGGCGTCGATGCGGCGACCGGGAAAAAGAAATGGGAGTTCCTGACGGTCGCCGGCACCGACGAGGCGATGAAGACCTGGGGCAACGATTCCTGGCGCACCGGCGGCGGCGGCGGCTGGATGCCCGGCTCCTATGACGCCTCGACCAACACGCTGTGGTGGGGCACGGCCAACCCGGCGCCGCTTTACGACTGGTCGGGCGCCGATTGGCAACACAAGGGGGCGCGGCCCGGCGACAATCTCTACACCAGCACCGTCCTGGCCCTCGATCCCGACAACGGCAAGCTCAAATACTATCACCAGGAGCTGCCGCACGATGCGTGGGACTTCGACAGCGCCGTCGGCGAGTTCGTGCAGATCGACGAAGGCGGCAAGCAGCTCGTCGTCCATCCCGACAAGAGCGGCTACATCTTCGTCTACAATCGCCCCGACGCCAGCCTCGTCAATATCTGGCGCATCACCGAGAACAGCAACTTCGTGAAGGACATCGACCCCAAGACCGGCGAGCTGATCGGGCGTCGCGACTTCACCGCGGGGCATGTCGACCCGCCGCTCTGCCCGGCGATCGACGGCGGCGTCAGCTTCAATTCCGGCGCCTATGATCCGCGCACCAACACCTACTACAAGGTCGGCAATGAGTGGTGCATGGATCTCCGCGTGGTGAAGACCCGGCCCATCCTCGAGCCGCAGGCCCAGCTCGACATCGGCGCCGATTTCCACGAGGTGCCGCCTCCCGGCGCCGACAAGCCCTGGGGCCATGTCGACGCGCGCGACCCCGTCACCGGCCAGCTCAAATGGCAGGTGAAGTTCAAGGAGCCGCCCTTGGCGAGCCTGCTCGCCACCGCCGGCAACCTGCTCTTCGTGCCCGATGCCGAAGGCGTGCTCCGCGCCTATGATTCGCGCACCGGCCAGGAGCTGTGGTCGCATTCCGACGGCGTCGGCCATGACGGCGGGATCATGACCTACGAGGCGAACGGCAAGCAGTACGTCGCCGTGGTCGCCGGCTGGGGCGGCATGGTGACCGACGGCTATCCCAAGATGTTCGGCGAGCCCTTCACCAGCATGCCGCGCAACACCGGCGTGCTGACGGTCTATACGCTGAAATAGTCGGGCGGGGAGGGCGTTCGGAGGGGTGGGGCTCTCGCGCCTCGCCCCTTCGATGCCGGGATCATCGGACATGGTGCGACGCGTTCTTGTCATGGCGGCCGCTGCGGCCGCGCTCTGGGTCGCTGCGCCCGCGACCGCCGCCGAGCATCTGATGAGCGACGAGGACGTCGCCGGGCTCTTCGCCTCGACCTGCGGCTTCTGCCATGCGGATGGCGGCCGCGAAGCCGGCAAGGGGCCGCAGCTCATGGCCACCAAGCGCAGCGATGCCTTTATCATCAATCGCATCAAGTACGGAAAGGAAGGCCGCATGCCGGCCTTCGGCGACGCATTGACCGATACCGAGATCAAGAGCATCGTGCATTACATCCGCCACCTGAAGCCCGACGAATGATCATGCCGCGCGCTTCTTCGACTGCCGCCCTCGCCGCCTTGCTGGGCGCTGCCTTCCTCGCCGCGCCCGCCTCGGCGCGCGGCCTCGAGGACATCAAGGCGAGCGGCACCATCGCCGTCTGCGCCCATCCCAATGCGCTGCCGTTTGCCAGCAAGAACGGCCCGCGCCACGGCTTCGAGGTGGACCTCGCCGAAGCGCTGGCGCACCAGCTCGGCGTGACGCTGACGCGCGAGTGGATCATCACGGAGTACGATCTCTTCCGCGCTCCGTGCGACATCGTCATGGACAGCATTGCCGATCCCGAGGCGCAGTCGGATGCGGGGCTGCAGCTGTCGAAGCCCTATCGCCGCAGCGGCGTCGCGCTCGCCATCCGCGCCGACGAGAAGCTCCGCTCGCTCGCCGATCTCGGCAAGACCCGCGAGGTCGCGGTGCTGACCAGCTCGATCGCCGCAATGACGCTCAACCAGCGTGGCATCGAGACCGTGCCCGGCCTCTGGGAGGACGATCTCCTGACGATGCTCGCGAAGGGCGAGGTCGATGCCGCCGCGGTGACGCCCACCTCCGTCGACTACTACAATTTCCGCCATCCCCGGGCGAAGCTCCGCCTGCTTTACGTCTTCGAGGGTCAGCCCGACCTCTCCTGGAACCTCGCCGTCGGCATGCGCCGGCCCGACGCGCAGCTGCGCCAGGCGATCGACGCCGCCCTCACCCGTCTCATCGCCGACGGCACGGTGAAGCGCGTCTACGC
>DASQSR010000590.1:0-3449 GCA_035642295.1 Allostellaceae bacterium
ATCCTGCCCTCGCTGAACTCCAGGGTTCCGCAGGAAGAAGTTCTTGTCGCTGATGCCCGCATTATACGCCCGCGAGCCCCGTCCCAACAGGAAGAACCGAGCGCCTTACGGTACGATGAACTGCACCGGCTGCGACACCGGCAGGTTGCCGGAGATCTTCGCCGTGCCGATCAGCTCGTTCAGCATGCTGAGGGCGCGCAGGCCATGGTCCGCGGCTTCGCCGGGGCGGCGCCCGGCTCGCTCTTCTGCAGGAACGCTGTAGGCGCGGCCGAGATAGTCGACGGCAATCGGACCCGCATCATCGTCGACGACGCGGATGAGCGTCTGCTCCGGGCCCGACGGCGCGTCGCGCCAGGTCGGGACGTGCGGGCTCTCCTCGTTCCTCACCACCGCGCCCAGATAGCGGATCGCCTCGGAGACCGAGCGCCACTCGATCTGGGCGAACTTGCCCGAGGCGGCGCTGAAGCTCTGCTCGGTCTCGGGCCCGAGGACGATCTCGTCGGGCTTGCAATCTTCGCTGTCGAGAATGACGCTGATGCGGCGGGGCTCGGACGATACCGTGACGTCCGGCACGTCGCCGGCGGAAGCGATTCGCGGAGGCGATCCGCCGGCGCCGGCCTCGGCGCCCCGTGATTTGAGCCTCGCCTGCATCAGCGCGCGTCCTGCCATCGGCGGCTGTCCCGCCGCTCCGCCGCTGAAGATCACGTGGTCGCCCAGCGTGTAGGCGTCCCTCGCCGGATCGAAGGCGGCGTCCACGCACAAGGCCACCTGCGCCGGATATTCCTTGTAGAGCTGGACGCAGCCGAGGCCGCCTCCGGCGCAGGGCGCATTGCCGACGCGCAGCGCGCCCCCGTCGATCGATTTGACGAGGTTCAGCGACGCCAGGTCGACGCTCTCGTCCGAGGCTGGCGTGTCGCCGCTATGACCCTTCGCCGCCTCATCCGGCTTGGCCGTCAGCAGCGAGAAGGGCGGTCCGACCGGCTCGAGCAGCGTCAGCGGCTTCAGCTCCGCATCTGCCGCGGTCATCTCGGCCACCAGCCGGTTGAAGCCCGCCATCGCCGCGGGGTCGTCGGGATTGTTCAGATACGACCTGCCGTCGGCGAACTTCACCGATTTCATGAACAGGAACATCAGCATCGCGCGGTCATAGCCGTCGTTCCACTTGCCGACGACGTACATCGGCGAGACCGGCTGGATCATGGTCATGATGAAGCCCTGGGTATCGAGGCTGCCCAGGGTCAGGATCGGGGACGAACTCGCCGCGATTGCCGTCGTCGCCGTGCCGTAGCCGAGTCCGTGCGGAAAATTCTGCAGGGGCAGCGACAGGCCAAGCGAGCCTTGCAGCGCAAAGGACCCGGTGATTGAGGACAGGTCGCTGAAGTTCAGCGGCAGGTAGTCGCGGGCCCGCAGCACGTTGGTGAGCAGCGCGCGGTCGCTGAACTGGTCCATCGCCTTGCTGTAGTCGACGGCGCTCTCGCGCACCGTCGGGCCGAGAGACGGCGGCACCGCCGAGCAGCCCGCCAGTATCAGCGTCAATGCCACCGTTGCGCCAAATCGCGGCACCCGCATCGCGGCACCAAAGGTTCACGGCTTCAAATCTGCGCGATCGCGGGCTCGCGACCGGCGACCCCGTAAGTTGCGTCCCCTTTTTGTCCTTTTTGTGGCCGGGGCGCGCCTCACGCCGCCCGATGCTGCAGCACCTGCCAGATCCAGAGGAAGAGCCGGTGGTCGGCCTTGCGGCGGCGATGCGCCTCGTTCCAGCGATGGACCAGGGCGAGATCGATGCCGAGGCCGAAATCGCGGTCGCCGGGATAGCGAAGGCGGGCGAGCCAGTCCATCAGCGGGACGCCGAAGCCCGTCTTCTTCCGCGTCAGTGCGAGTCTAAGCTTGAACTCGAAGCTCATGTTGCGCCGCGAGAGCGGCAGCAGTGCGGCGTCGCCGAGCGTCAGGCCTGCATTTGCCAAGGCATCTCCTCGCCGGCGAGGAAGGGGCGGAGCGATCCTGTCGCCGCCGGCACCGCCTCGGGCACGCGCCAGGGCCGCCGCGCCAGCGTGATGCGCTGCTCGTTGGGCGGCAGGCCGTAAAAGTGCGCGCCGTTGAGCGCGGCGAAGGCCTCGAAGCGATCGAGCGCATTCTCTTCGGCAAAGACGCCGGCATAGATCTCGAGCGCGGCCGGCGCGGCGAAGATGCCGGCACAGCCGCAATCGCGCTCCTTGTCGGCGACGGGATGCGGCGCAGTATCGGTGCCGAGAAAAAACTTGGCGCTGCCCGAGGTGGCGGCGCGGCGCAGCGCCAGGCGATGCCGCTCGCGCTTCGCCACCGGCAGGCAATACATGTGCGGCCGCAGACCGCCGGCAAAGAGCGCGTTGCGGTTGATCAGCAGATGATGCGGCGTGATGGTGGCGGCGAGCGTGTCGCCGGCCGCGGTGACGAAAGCGACCGCCTCTTCCGTCGTGATGTGCTCGAGCACGATCTTGAGCGCCGGCAGCCGGCGCATCAGCGGTGCCAGCACGCGCTCGATGAATACCGCCTCGCGGTCGAAGACGTCGACCGCGGGATCGGTGACCTCGCCATGGATGAGGAGCGGCATGCCGAGCGCCGCCATGCGCTCCAGCACCGCATAGGTCCGGGTGATGTCGGTGACCCCCGCCGCCGAATTGGTCGTCGCATGCGCCGGGTAGAGCTTCACCGCGGTCAGGATGCCGGCGCGATGGCCGCGCTCGATCTCGTCGGGGTCGGTATCGTCGGTGAGATAGGCGGTCATCAGCGGCGTGAACGCCGCGCCGGGCGGCAGCGCCGCGAGAATGCGGCGACGATAGGCTTCGGCCGCCGCCGCCGTGGTCACCGGCGGCACGAGGTTCGGCATGATGATCGCGCGCGCGAAGGCGCGGGCCGTGAACGGCAGCACCGCTGCCAGCATCGCGCCGTCGCGCAGATGGACATGCCAATCGTCCGGGCGGCGCAAAGTGATGGTCTCGCCGGCCAAGCTTCCTCCGTTCCCTCTGGGGCGCCAACTTACCGGCCGCGCCGCGCCCGTGCCACTGGGGAGTTACCGCGACCCGATGCGGCCCTGCTCGCAAACGCTGCATAGCCATCCTGCGTCCTTCGACAAGCTCAGGATGAGGTAAGGTCTTGGTGGCACAAAGAATTTTCCTCATCCTGAGCGCGAGCGCAAGCGAGCAGTCGAAGGACGCAGGGCGTTTCTCCCGGTGTTTTATCCTACGCGTTCGTTGGCAGCGAGATCGCTCACCGTGACGCTTGCCCCCTCGCTTGCTATATCTGTCCCGGTCACAAGCGACGGGAGGATCACATGACGGCCTGCATCGTCGGCTGGGCGCATTCCCGCTTCGGCAAGCTCGACGAGGATCTCGAGCAGCTCATCGTCAAGGTGGCGCTGGACGCGGTCCGCGACGCCGGCATGGAGCCGAAGGACATCGACACGATCTTCC
>DASQSR010000591.1:0-8047 GCA_035642295.1 Allostellaceae bacterium
TGGCACAACTCGAGGGGTTCGCCGGGGAGCTCGCCTGCCGGCACGGCAGCGACGATACGCTGAATTCCTTCACCAGGACGCATGAAGCGATGATGCGCGCCTATCAACAAGGCGACAAGCCAAAGTATTTCAAGTTGAACCAGCAAATCCACGACGACATCGTGGCGGCTTCCGGAAACAAGCACTTAGTCGAAGCGCATCGGAACTGCTCGCGCCGGCTTCGACGGATTCGGTACATCAGCAATCTTGAGCGGACCGCCTGGGCACAGTCGGTTTCCGATCACGAGGCGATGCTGAGGGCCCTGATCACCCGAGACGCCGAGACGGCGCGCCGCCTCATGACCCAGCACGCCGCCGACATCTGGGAAACCGTGCGAGCCAGCCTCGCATAATCCACGGAGCGCCATGAGTGCGAAGGTCAGTATGGCCCCGATAGCAAACGGCCCACGCTTGCTTTAGACCATCCCCGCTCATCGCGGCGCTCAAACTTTTTTATCGGACAACAGTGACCGGTGCTGGCATATCCGCCGGGTCCAACATAGCACCCTGGCTGGCGAGCACCCTGCGAACTGCCGCGGCTTCAAGACGCCCGCCTTGTGCGTGACACGCCGCCGCCACGCCCGCCGCCTGGCCGGTCGCGAACGCCGTGCCCATAACCCGCAGCGACGCACCTGCCTGGCGGTCCCCATCAGCCGTTCGGCCGGCAGCGAATAGATTCGGAGTATCCACGCTCCTTAGGCAACCGAGTGGAATGTCGTAGGTGCCGCCGTCCGGTGGATAGATGAAGCTGCTGTCGAAAGTCTCGCGGTCGTGCCATTCGACGCCCCAGGCACCCAAAGCCACGCAATCCTCGGCGCGACGGCCTTCAGTCACGTGCTGCCAGGTGAGCTGCTCGATGCTGTTGATATGCCGGCTCTCGCGCGTGCCGAACTCCGGCCCTGTCGAGACCAGATAGGCGTGTTGCCAGCCCGGCAGCTCCTTGAGGATCTCCAGATAGGTCCAGGCCTGCGCGCGCCCGGAGATTTCGGCCCGCGAAAGACTGTGGACGTCGCGCGGGTCGTAATCCTCGCTGGCAAGATAAGCCACAACATCCCCTGACAGAGGCAAACGAGCAATCATGCTTCTGTCCTTGCTGATCGGGTGGACGCCACGCGCCTTTGCTTTTTTGATTGCCTCCGTGACTGTCTCCGCTGACACATCCGCCTCCGGGGCAATGCCGCCGAATCGGGTCCCAAGCGTGCCGAGGTTGACCGCCCCGTTGTTGCCGTATCGTGTCGAAGCTCCAGCCAAGAAGGCAAGATCACAGTCGCCGCTGGCGTCGACGAACGCTTTCGCCTCCAATTGGTGCTCCCCGGAATGGTCGGCGAAGCGAAGCCCCGCGACGGTGTCGTCTTCCCGATCCGCGCGAAAAACGAAGGCGTGAAGCAGAATGTCCACGCCAGCCGCGGCGCAGACTTCGTCCAGAGCGCGCTTGACCGCTTCCGGATCGAATATCACGAAGACGCCGCGGTGGCGCTTGGGTGGCGTCACTGCGCCCCAGCGCCGGAGCTTCGCCATGATTTCGTCCGCGACGCCGGCTACGGCCTGACGCGGCTGCTCACCGAGTGTGTAGAGTCCGCAATAGGTCAGCACATTGCGCATCGTCGCGGCACCGCCAAGGCAACCGGCCGCTTCAAGCAGCCCGACGCGCGCGCCGGTCTTGGACGCGCCGACCGCAGCGGCTGCGCCTGCCGCGCCGCCACCGACAACGAGAACGTCATACTTGTCTTTCATCACTACTCCGTGGCGTGTTTTCTGATGATCGCCTTCCGACGAGCGAGGGCATCAAGCAAACCGTTCCTGACGGCGAAAGCGGGGGTGCGGGGGTAAGCCCGTCCGTCACCCGCCGTCCAGCGGAGCGGCCATGCCTCCCCGCGCCATGAACTTGTCAAAGAACGCTGCCAGCGAGGCATGGGCGTCGAATGGCAGGACATCGGCGACATACTGGTCAGGGCGCACCACGACGATGCACCCGGCGGCGCGATCGATGCGCCGGAGATCGAAAATGTCGGCGCCTTGCTTGAAGTCCGGGCAGAACATCTTCTCGTAGTCCCGCAGCCCATGGCGGCCCTTCCGCGGCAGCAGCAAGGCAGGCATGGCGTCGATGTCGAGCTCGCGGCGATCCTGCTGGAAGATCGCTCGGAGATCGATCACGGCGTCCACATCGGCGCCTGGGGGCGTATAGCGATTGATCGGCGATCGGGGGTCGTCGGCGAGAAACGCGCACAGCGACCGTATGCAAGCGGCAGGAGCCATGGGATCTTCCGAGGGCGCGAACGCCAGGAGGCGCCAGCGCCCGTCCGCCTTCAGCGTATGACCCAGGTGAACCGGCTTGGCGTCGGCCAGGCGGATCACCGGCGCCGAATGGAACCGCATGCCGATCGTCAGCCCCTCGGCCAAGTGCTGATGGCTCGGCTCGCCGCAGATGAGCGATGGTCGATACCGGGTGGCCGTCCCGGCCGTGAAGCGGCCGTGTTGTACGAAATAGCGCTGAAATTCCGCAGGATCGACCCCCGCGCTGTTGGGATTGGCCGGATCCGTCGGTGGGGCGCTGAACATCCTGGCGAACTCGCGATCGAAGTCGATCAACTCCTTGGCGATCGCTCGCCGTTCATCCGAATAGCTGTGCAGGATCTCGGGGATCGCTCGCACAAGGATGACGGAGGCCAACTTCCAGCCGAGATTGAAGCTGTCCTGCATCGAGACATTCATGCCCTGCCCGGCCTTGGGGCTATGGGTGTGGCACGCGTCACCGGCGATGAACACGTGCGGGATGCGCGCCCCGGCTTCCTGTTCCGCCACGTCGTCGAACTTGTCGCACAGCCGTTGCCCGATCTCGTAGACCGACCACCAGGCGACCTCCTTGATCTCCAGCGAGTAAGGATGGAGAATCCGTTTCGCCGCCGCGATCAGATCCTCTGCCGTGATGCTCCGGTTCGACAGACGTTCGTCGGGGTTGAGCTTGTCGAGCTCGATATAGAGGCGGACCAGGTAACCCCCCTCACGGGGAATGACCAGGACGCTGCCCTCCCTGGCCGAATGGATCGTCGCCTTCAGACGGATATCGGGAAAATCGGTGACGGCCAGCACATCCATGACGCCCCAGGCCTGATTGGCCGAATCGCCGCGCAGCGCTCGCCCAAGCGACTTACGCACCATGCTGCGCGCGCCGTCGCAACCGACGACGAAACGCGCTCTGACGGTTTCCACTTGGCCGGCGTATTCTGGGTCGAGGCGCTCCAGCCTGACCGTGACCGGGTACTGCGCGGAGACGCTGGCATCGATGGTAAGGTCCGCCAAACGGCGCGAATAATCCGGTTCCAACCGAGTGGGCGCCCAGCGCATGACGTCGAGATAGAAGTCATGCACCCGCGCCTGGTTGAGGATGACGTGCGGGAACTCCGACAGCCCATCCTCCGTGTCCTGGACCCGGCCGTTCCGGACGATCTTGTCGCGCTGCTCGTCGTCGGGCTTCCAGAACGTGATCTCGTTGACCCAATACGCCTCCTGCAGAACACGCCCGCTGAAACCGAAGGCTTCGAACATCTCCATCGTACGGCACGCGATGCCGTCCGCTTGGCCGAGACGCAAGGGACCAGATTTCTCGTCGACGATCCGCACCTTGATGCTGGGAAAGGTCACAAGTTGCGCCGCCAAGGTCAGCCCCGCCGGGCCGCAACCAACGATGAGGACGTCGACCTCCGCAAGGGGCGTTGCTGCGCTGGTCTCTGGCCGCTGCGGCTCGGATATGTGCGGATCGCCGGGCCTGAACCCATTCAGGTGGAATTGCATCGACTGTCGTCCTCCCATCGCTCCCGCGAGTGGGCCCCGCCGTTCTGCGTCACCCAGGACGGGACGACGGGAGCGGCGTCCTGACACCCGCAGCATCCGGTCCCAGACGGCAATGCTGGCCCGGATCGGATGGGCCGGCTCATGCGGCCGCCCCGATATAGGCATAACCCCGATGCATGAGGCGGTCGCCGCCCTGGCAGTCGGCGGGCGAAGGCGGCGGTTCCGGCCGCCTCTCACAGCGAGCTGGCGCGCCCTGCAGGAATCGAACCTGCGACCTGCCGCTTAGAAGGCGGCTGCTCTATCCGCTGAGCTAAGGGCGCTCCGCCGGGCGCACTCTAACAGGCAGCGGCGGGCGCGGCGAGAGTGGCCGCGCCGGGAGGCTCAGTGCGGGCGGTCGTAGCGGAAATTGTCGGCATAGGCCTTCGGCTTGAAGGCGCGCTGATGCGGCGGCACCACGACATAGTCGAGCCCATGCTTCTGCGCATAGGCCACCGCCTCCTCCAGCGTCTCGAAGCGCAGCTGCACCTGGTTCAGCGTATCGCCGGCGCTGATCCAGCCCATCAGCGGGTCGGGCCGGCGCTGGGTCGGCAGCTCGTAGTCGAGCACCCATTTGTCTGTCTGGGCCCGGCCCGACTGCATCGCCGTCTTGGCCGGCTGGTAGATGCGTGCAAGCGCCATCGGCTCCTCTCGGGGTGGTCGGGGCGAGAGGATTCGAACCTCCGGCATCCAGCTCCCAAAGCTGGCGCTCTACCAGGCTGAGCTACGCCCCGGAACGTCAAGAAAACCGCCACGTCCATAGGGGCTTTGGGGTCTCTTTGCAAGCCGAACGGCGCTCGGGCGGAAGCGCCATGCGGAGCGACGGCCCCTTCCCTCGCCGCGGCGCGCTTGCGAGGATCGGGGCCTCATGCCCCGAAGAGGCCGCCATGCCGAAGCGCCACATCGAGCTGACCGACACCCTCCAGGACTACATTCTCGAGCATTCGCTGCGCGAGCCGCCGCTGCTTCGGCGGTTGCGCGAGGAGACGGCGCGGCTCCCCATGGCGGGCATGCAGATCGCCCCCGATCAGGGACAGTTCATGGCCCTGCTCGCTCGCCTCACCGGCGCGCGGCGCTGCCTCGAGATCGGCACCTTCACCGGCTACAGCGCCCTCGCCGTGGCGCTGGCGCTGCCGGAGGACGGGCGTATTCTCGCCTGCGACGTCAATCCCGACACCACCGCCATCGCCCGCCGCTACTGGGCGGAAGCCGGGGTCGCCGGCAAGATCGAGCTGCGCCTCGCCCCGGCGCTCGAGACGCTCGACGCGCTGCTTACCGAGCGCCAGGAAGGCCGCTTCGACTTCGCCTTCATCGATGCCGACAAGGAGAATTACGACGGCTATTACGAGCGCGTGCTGCGCCTGCTGCGGCCGGGCGGGCTCATCCTCCTCGACAATGTGCTCTGGAGCGGCCGGGTTGCCGACCGGCGCCGCAAGGACGCCGAGACGGCGGCGCTGCGCGCCCTCAACGCCAAGCTCCATCGCGACGAGCGCATCGACCTGTCGCTGCTGCCGCTCGCCGACGGCATCACTTTGGCGCGGAAGCGTTAGCTGCACCCCATGGCGCTTTTCCGCCGCCCGTCGCCGGTCCTGCGGTAGAATGGCCTGCCGGCGACGGCGGCGTTTCGCCAAGGGTCGGCGGGGTGATTCACTGACTCACCTCGGCGTGGCGGAGAGTCACTGGTGTACACCAGTGAATCACTCTGCTCCCCGTCCCCGCCCGCTTACTTGGCGTTGCCGAAGATCGGGTGGTGGACGACGTCGCCGAGATGGATGCCGAGACGCGAGACGGTGCCGCCGTTGAGCTCGAGCACCGCGCGCACCGGCACCTTGGAATAGATCGTCGCTTCCGACAGCGGCACGGCGCGCTCGTGGATGTCGGCGACGCGCCCGTCGGCGCCGATGAACACCATGTCGAGCGGAATGAGCGTGTTCTTCATCCAGAACGCCGCCGGCTGCGTCGTGCCGAAATCGAACAGCATGCCGGCATCGGCCGGCAGCGAGCGGCGGAACATCAGCCCCTGCTCCTGCTCCTGCGGCGTCTCAGCCATCTCGACCGAAAAGCGGTGCGGCCCGGTCGAGGTATCGATCACCAGCGTCGATTTCTGAAAAGTGGCCAGCTCCTCGCCGAAGCAAGGAACGACGGCGATCAGCAGAAAGAGCGAGAGCAGCGCGGGAAGTCGAAACATGCGACGGGAGAACTCGAAGACACGAACCGCAGCGTTCTACCGCGCAGCGGGCCGCCGCGGCAAGCCGCCTTTGCCGCGGTCAGCGAAAGAACAGCAGCTGCGTCAACAGCAGCCAGGGCAGCAGGCACAGGATCGCCCAGCCGACATAGGTGAAAAAACGCGGCATCGCGACGCCGTGGCTCTCGGCGATGCGCTTGATCAGGAGGTTGGGCGCGTTGCCGAGATAGGTGAGCGCGCCGAAGAACGCCGCCGCCGCCGAGATCGCCGCCAGCGTCCGCGGCGCCGCCTCGGCCACCGCCGCCCCGTCGCGGCCGACGAAATGCAGGAAGACGAGATAGCTGGGCGCGTTGTCGAGTACCGCGGAGAGCAGGCCGGTGGCCCAATAGAACAGGGAGTCGTCCGGAACGCCGCCCGGCATCAGCCGCCGGAACAGCGGCGCGGCGGGCCCCGTCTCGCCGGCCGCGATCATCGCCGTCACCGGAATGAGCGTGACGAAAATGCCGGCGAAGAGCACCGCCACCTCGATCATCGGTCCCCAGGCGAAGTCGTTGCGCCGGCGCGTCTGCGGCCGGGTGAGCGCGAGCGACAGCAGGCCGGCCGCGCCCATGAGGCCGTCCGCGACGATCTCCGCCGCGTTCCAGCGCAGCTGCCCGATCGCGAGTTCCAGGCTCGGATGCCAGAAGGCGCGCAGCATCACGGCGAGGATGATGAGTCCGAACAGCACGAGATTGACGCTGCCCTCGATGCCGAGCTTCTCGATCTCCGGCAGCACCGGCGGCTCGGCGCGGCCGCGGCGGTGGACGTAGCTATCGAACGCATAGAAGCTCGCCAGCAGCCCCGCCGCCACGACCAGCGTCGGCAGGTAGAGATGGGCGAGCGGCCAGAAGAACGGCACGCCGGCGAGGAAGCCCAGGAACAGCGGCGGATTGCCGAGGGGCGTCAGCGCGCCGCCGACATTGGCGACCAGCAGGATGAGGAAGACGAAGACATGGGCGCTCTTGTGGCGATGCCGGTTGGCGCGCAGCAGCGGCCGAACCATCAGCATCGCCGCGCCCGGCGTGCCGACGAGGCTGGCGAGCCCGGTGCCGAGCGCCAGCATCGCCGTGTTGACCGCCGGCGTGCCACGCGGCGTGCCGGTGACGCGCAAGCCGCCGGCGACGATGAACAGCGACCCCAGCAGCAGCGCGAAAGGGAGGTACTCGAAGATCGCCGTCTCGAGCAGCTCCGCCACCGCGGCGCCGGCCCCGTGGAGCGCCGCCTCGGGCAAAAGAAAGGCCAGCGCCCAGCCGAGGGCGAGCGTGCCGTAATGCCGATGCCAGAGGCGCGGCGCCAGTTGCGGCACAACGGCGATGGTGAGGAGCAGGCCGAGGAAGGGGGTGGCCCAGAGGAGCGCGGGAGGCAGCGTCATCGGCGCACTATGGCGTGACGGCCGGGCGCCCGGGAGTCCTTGCCGCACTCCGGGCGACGGGATAGGCTCGCCACAACTCAAGAAAACCCGAGGGATGGCCGCTATGGACATGACCGGCGAGTTCCGGATCCCGGCACCGCGCCAAAAGGTGTGGGAAGCGCTCAACGATCCCGAGATGCTGAAGCAGAGCATTCCCGGCTGCGAGGAAGTGCAGAAGATCGGGGACAATCAATTCGAAGCCAAGGTCACCGCCAAGGTGGGGCCGGTCAAGGCGCGCTTCGGCGGCAAGGTGACGCTCTCCGATCTCGACCCGCCCAACGGCTACAAGATCACCGGCGAAGGCAACGGCGGCGCCGCCGGCTTTGCCAAAGGCGGCGCCACAGTGCGCCTCACCGACGACGCCGGCGGCACCAAACTCAGCTACACCGTCGAAGCCCATGTCGGCGGCAAGCTGGCGCAGATCGGCTCGCGCCTCATCGACGCGACCGCCCGCAAGATGGCCGAGGATTTCTTCCGCTCCTTCTCCGAGGCGGTGAGCGGCGGCGCCGCTGCGCCGGCGACCGCTGCGGCAGCGCCCGCCGCCG
>DASQSR010000592.1:0-4667 GCA_035642295.1 Allostellaceae bacterium
AAAGCGAGGCGCTCAAGCGGGACGAGGAGCATCGGCTCCGTCGCCGGCCAGACATGCGCGAGCGCGGCGCGGTGCAAGTGCCACAGCACGATGCCCTGTCCGAGCCCAATCGCAAGCCGCGCCCAGGCCGTGGCCGGGGTGCTCCGGAGCGTATCGAGAATGGGCATGCCTGGTTGCTCCTTAGGGATGGCGGGCTTGAGACAGTCAAGATTTTGCCCCCCGGCTACGACAACCGCATCTTACGCGGTGGAGCTTGGGGTCGGACAACCGGAGATTGCACAACGGGTTGGGCGATTTCAACATCTATGACGCGGGCCTAGACGTCAAAAGAGCGAATGGCGCGCGAAGCGCCGGTTCTTCAAATCTCAGCGCCTCACTGCCTCAGTGCGTCACTCGCCGGGGGCGTGCTCGCGGCGGGGGCGGCGGCGGGCGAGGCTGCGGTGGGCGCGCTCGCGCAGCTGCTGGAAGACGACGTAGAGCATCGGAATGAGGAAGATGCCGATCGAGCTCGCCACCACCATGCCGGAGAACACCGAGGTGCCGATGTCGCGGCGGCTGATCCGCGCCGCGCCCTCGGCGAAGACGAGCGGCACCAGGCCGAGCACGAAGGCGATCGAGGTCATCATCACCGCGCGGATCCGCATGCGCGCGCCAAGCACCGCCGCGTCGGCGATGGGGAGGCCGGCCTCGCGCTGCTCCTTGGCGAACTCGACGATGAGGATGCCGTTCTTGGCGGCGAGCGCGATCAGCACGACGAGGCCGATCTGGGCGTAGAGGTCGAGCGTGAGACCCGCGACGAGAATGCCGACATAGGCGCCGAACACGCCGGCCATCACCGAGAGCAGCACCGGGATCGGGATCATCCAGCTCTCATAGAGCCCGACCAGGAAGAGGAAGGCGAAGATCACGGCCGCGCCGAGAATGGGCCCGGTCTGTCCCGCGGCCTCGTGCTCCTGATAGGCGGTGCCGGTCCATTCGAAGCCGTAGCCGGCGGGGAGCGTCCTGGCCGAGACTTCCTGCATCGCCGCCAGCGCCGCGCCCGAGGAGCCGCCCGGCGCCGGGCTGCCGTCGATGGTGATCGAGCGGTAGTTGTTGTAGCGGGTGATCTCCTGCGGGCCGATGTCAATGCGCTCGCTGGCGATCGAGCGCATCGGCACCATCTGGCCGTCCTTGTTGCGGACATTGATCTGCCAGATGTCGGCGATGTCGCGGCGGTCATGCGCCTCGGCCTCGATATTGACCTGCCAGACGCGGCCGAAGAGGTTGAAGTTGTTGACGAAGAAGCCGCCCAAGGTCGATTGCAGCGCGGTGAACACGTCGTTCATGTTGAGGCCGAGCGCCTGCGCCTTGTCGCGGTCGATGTTGAGATAGATCGAGGGCGTCGTCGCGGTGAAGGTGGAGAAGATGCGCGCGAGCCGCGGATCGGCATTGGCGCGGGCGATCGCTCCCTGCATGACGCTCGCCATGGCGGAGGGATCCTGGCCCTCGAGCGCCTCGAGCTGGTATTCGAAGCCGCCGCTGGTGGAAAGGCCGATGATCGGCGGCAGGTTGAAGGGGACGATGCTGGCGCTGCGGATCTGCTGGCCCATGGCGAAGATGCGGCGGATGAGCGCCTGCGCCGAATCGCCCGACCCGGTGCGGTCGGCGAAGGGCTTCAGCTTCGCCACCAGGAAGGCGGCGTTCGATTCGTTGCCGCTGTCCAGCAGCGAGAAGCCGATGACCGAGAAGACGTCCTGCACCTGCGGCAGGGATTTGAGCAGCCGCTCGACCTCGGCGGTGGCGGCGCTGGTGCGCGCCACCGAGGCGCCGTCGGGAAGCTGCACGTTGATGAAGAAGGCGCCCTGATCCTCCTCGGGCAGGAAGCTGGTCGGCGTGATCAGCGACAGGCCGAAGATGCCGGCGGCGAAGAGGGCGACCAGCACCAGCGAGAGGAAGGAGACGCGGACGAGGCGGCGCACGACGAAAGCGTAGCCGTCGCGGGCGCGGTCGATGCCGCTCAGCACCCGCCCCATGATGCCGCGCTTCGGCCCTTCATGGCGCAGGAAGAGGGCGCAGAGCGCCGGCGACAGGGTGAGGGCGTTCAGCGCCGAGATCAGCATGGCGGCGCTGATGGTGACGGCGAACTGGCGGAAGAGCTCGCCGGTGATGCTGGGAATGAACGCCACCGGCACGAACACCGACAGCAGCACCAGGCTGATGGCGATGATCGGGCCGGTGATCTGCCGCATCGCCTTGAGGGTGGCCTCGGCGGGCGAGAGCTCCGGCTCCTCCTCGAGCACGCGCTCGACATTCTCGACGACGACGATGGCGTCGTTGACGACGATGCCGATGGCGAGCACCATGGCGAGCAGCGAGACGGTGTTGGCGGAATAGCCCAGCGCCAGCAGCACGGCGAAGGTGCCGACGAGGCTCACCGGCACCGCCACTGCCGGAATGATGGTGGCGCGGAGATTGCCGAGGAAGAGGAAGACGCCGACGACGACGAGGATGAAGGCTTCGCCCAGCGTCTTCAGCACCTCGCGGACGGTGTCGTTGACGAAGACGGTGCTGTCGTAGACCACCTTAACCTTGAGGCCGGGCGGAAAGCGCTGCTGAAGCCGTTCCAGGGTTGCGGCGACCGCCTTGGCGGTCTCGACCGCATTGGCGTCGGGGGTAAGATAGAGGGCAAGGCCGACGGCCGGCTTGCCGTCGAGGCGCGTCTCGGTGTCCTCGTTCTGCGCCCCCATCTCGACGCGCGCCACGTCGCGGACACGCAGCACCGAGCCGTCGGGATTGGCGCGCAGGACGATGTTGCCGAATTGCTGCGGCGTGGTGAGCGTCCCCTGAGTCTGGACGTTCATCTGCACTTGCTGGTCGTTGCTCACCGGCCGCGCCCCGATGCGCCCGACCGGCGCCTGCACGTTCTGCGCCGCAATCGCGTTCACGACGTCGGAGGGCGAAAGGTTGAGGCTGGTGAGGCGCTGCGTGTCGAACCAGATGCGCATCGAGTAGTTGAGCTTGCCGAACAGCGTTGCCTGGCCGATGCCGGGGACGCGCGACAGCTCGTCCATGACGTTCGCCGTCGCGTAGCTGGTGATGAAGGTCGGGTTGTAGGCGCCGCTGTCGCTGTAGAGGTTGATGAATTCCAGCACCGCGGCGGAGTGCTTGATGACGGTGATGCCTTGGAGCTGCACCGCCGTCGGCAGCTGCGGCACCACGCTCTGGACGCGGTTGTTGACGTTGACGGTGTCGATGTCGGGATCGCTGCCGACGGCGAAGCTGACGGTCAGGTTATAGCTGCCGTCATTGCCGCTGGTCGACTTCATGTAGATCATCTTGTCGACGCCGACGACCTGCGCCTCGATCGGCTCGGCGACCGCCGCTTCCACCACCGCGGCGGAGGCGCCGGGATATGAGGCGGTGACGTTGATGCGCGGCGGCACGATGTCGGGGAACTGCGCCACCGGAATGCGGGTGAGCGCGATCACGCCGGCGAGGGTGATGACGATCGCCATCACCATGGCAAGGCGCGGGCGCCGGATGAAGATGGCCGAGATCACGGGCGGCGGCCGCGGCTCAGGAGCGCGAGGCGGCGGTAGGGGGGGCGGCGCCGCTGCCGCCGGCCTCGCTCGCCGCGGGAGCGGGCGAGACGGGCTGCCCCGGCCGGACGCGCTGGATGCCGTCGACGATCACGCTCTCGCCTTCGGCGAGGCCCGTCAGCACCACCGCGCTGGTGGGCGTCGTCTGGCCGAGCTTGACCGGCTGCCGGCGTGCCCGGTTGCCGTCGCCGACGACATAGACGAAGTCCCCGCCGAGATCGCTCAGCACCGCGGCGCGCGGAATGGTGAGCGCCTCGACCGGCGTTGCCTCCTCGAGCACGACGGTGACGAGCTCGCCATCGACCAGCTCGCGCTCGCCACTCTTGTCCGCCGCTGCCGTATCCTGCGGGTTGGCGACGACGCCGCGCAGGGTCAGCGTGTCGGTGTTGGCGGTGATGACGTTGTCGACGAAGTCGAGCGTCGCGAGGCGGTCATAGAGGCGGCCGTCGGGGAGGCGGATCTTCACCACCACCCTATGCGTCCAGCCGCCGGGGGCTGCGGCGTAGCGCCGCCGCAAATCGAGCACGGCGCGGACGGAGACGGGAAAGACGACATACATCGGGTCCTGGCTCACTATGGTGGCGAGGACGCCGGAGCTGGGGCTCACCACATTGCCTTCGGTGACGGCGGTGCGGCCGATCTTGCCGTCGATCGGCGCGCGGATCTCGGTGTAGCCGAGATTGATCTGCGACTGGCGCAGCTGGGCCTGGGCGGCGAGGAGCTGCGCCTTCAGCGAGAGCTGGTTGGCGAGGGCGGTATCGACTGTCGACTGCTGCCCGGCGGGCGTGTGCAGCAGCGTCTGGGCGCGGGTCAGGGTGATGTCGGCGTTGCGGAGCTGCGCCTCGATCTGGGCGATTGCCGCCTGCTTAGCGTCGACGTCGGCCTGGAACGGCCCTTGCTCCAGCCGGTAGAGGAGGTCGCCCGTCTTAACCTCGGCGCCCTCGGTGAAGAAGCGCTTGTCGATGAAGGCGGTGACGCGCGCCACCAGGTTGACGCGGCTGGGCGCTGCGATGCGGCCGACATATTCGCTCGCTTGCGTCACCGGCTGGCGCGCGACCTTGACCACGCCGACGGCCGGCGGGGGCGGCG
>DASQSR010000593.1:0-3194 GCA_035642295.1 Allostellaceae bacterium
CGGCCGCGTTGCCCTCGAAGGCCCGTCGGCCGCCATCCGCGACGATCCGCGCCTGCTGCAATACCTTGCGCCGTAGCCGCTCAGGCGGCTTTGACCTCGCCCAGGAAGGCGGCGATCTCGGTGGTGAGACGGCTTGCCACCTCGGCGAGAGCGCCGGTGCTGCCGAGAAGCTGAGCGCCGGCCGCACGCGCCTCGGCGAGCGCAGTATCGACGCCCGTCGCCTCCTGCAGCACCTGGCGCGAGCCGGAAGCCGCCTCCTCGGCGCCCTCGGCGATGCTGCCGGTGGCGGCGGCCTGCTCGCGCACCGCCGCGGCGATGCCGCCGGCGATGCCGTCGATCTCGGCGATGGTCTTGGCGATCTCCTCCACCGCCTCGGCGGAGCGGCCGGCGCCTTGCTGCACGCGGGCGATCTGCGCCGAAATCTCGCCGGTCGCCTGCGCCGTCTGATTGGCGAGGCTCTTCACCTCGCCGGCAACGACGGCAAAGCCCTTGCCGGCATCGCCGGCGCGCGCCGCCTCGATCGTGGCGTTGAGCGCGAGGAGATTGGTGCGGCCGGCGATCTCGTTGATCAGCTCCACCACCTTGCCGATGCGCTGCGAGGCCTCGGCGAGCTCGGCAATCTCGGCGGTGGCGCGGCGCGCGCGCTCGACCGCGGCCTCGGTGATGCCGGTCGAGTGCTCGACCTGGCGGCCGACCTCCTCGACCGAGCGGGCGAGCTGCTCGGCGGCGCTGGCCATGCTCTGCACATGGCGCGCGGTGCGATCGGCGGTCCCGGCCATGCGCGATGCGCTCTCGGCGATGCCGGAAGCAAGCCCGGCCGAGCGCTCGGCCTCGTGGCGCATGCTGTCGACCTCTTCGCGCACCGCCGACACCGCCATGGCGGAGCTGGTGTCGAAGCCGGCGGTGAGCGTCTCGAGCCGCTCGCTGCGCCGGCGCTTGGCCTGCTGCTCCGCCTCGGCCTCGGCGGCAGCGCTCGCCGCCGCCCGCGCATTGGTGCGCAGCGTCTCGATGGCACCGGCCATCACGCCGATTTCGTCGCGCCGGCGGAGGAACGGCACGGCGATGCCGTGCTCACCGGCGGCAACCGTGCCGACGATGCGGGTGAGATCGACGATCGGCCGCACCACGCGGCGGGTGAAGAGGATGGCGACGCCGGCGATGAAGGCGAGTACGGCGCCGGCCCAGGCGAGCGCCACGACGAGCCGCGTCAGCGCCGCGCCGCGCTTGTCCTCGGCATGGCGCAGCGCCTCGGCGACGGCGGCGTCGCGCAGCGCCAGTACCTCGTTGAGCAGCGGCACGTGCTGGCGGCGATACTCGGCGATCGGCCAGGGATAGTTGCCGTCGGCATGCCCCGCGGCGTAAGCCTGCTTCTGCAGCGCCACGGCCTCGCCGAAATATTTCCGCTGCACGATCTCCATGCCGGCGATCAGGCCCGGCGGCCGGCCGAGCCGGTCGATGGCGTGCAGGATATGCCGCCATTCGACATCGATGCGGGCATCGTCGGCGGCGAAGGCGGCGATCATGTCCGGCGTGAACGGCTTGCGCGAGGCGACCGCGCTGTTGAGCAGCGTGCTCTTGCGCCCGACCCAGTCGCGCAGCTCCACCGCCTGACGACCGACGGCAGAAATGTCGCCGACCTCGACATCGGTCGCGGCGAGCTCGCGCTCGATGAGGTCGATGCCATGCTCGTAGCGGGAAAGCACGTCGAGCATGCGCGGCACATAGGCGGCGACGAAGGCCGCATCGCGTGCGGCGCGGGGACGGGCGAGCGCGGCTTCGGCCGGCGCCCGCAGCGAGCGCACGGTGTCGCCAAAGCCGGTGATGATGTCGCGGACCTCCGCCTCCTGCGCCATGTGCGACTGCGCCAGCGCCGCCAGCGCGCCGGTGAGCGCGCGATCGACGGCCGCCTCCTTCTCATGGAGGCCCTCGATCTGCGCCGGGCTCGCGGGATCGGCGCCGGTGAACAGCACGTTGAGCTCGCCGCGCTCGAGCGAGACCAGCGCCGGCATCTGCATCGCCGCCGCCAGCGCGCGCGCCAGGCGCTCGGCCGCCAGCGCGGAGCGGTACTGGCGCAGCTCGCCGAGCGCCATGACCGTCGCGTCGATCAAGGCGAAGATGCTGACCGAGGCGATGCAAACGAGGAAAAAGGTGCGAATCCGCATTGGCGCTCCAGAGCCCCCATGGAGACGAAGGCCCGGAGCTTACCCCGGCGCTGCTTGCCAACCGGTAAACCCGCGAGAAACAACGATTAAGCGAAACCAGTGCCGACCTAGACCGGAGAGTGGTTCACGGCGGTGACGCGCCAGCGATGCGCCGCTTTGCTGCCGGGAAAATGGTCGATGGCGGTCAGCGACAGATTGTCGATGGTGAGCGCCAGCGCCATCTCCGGCGCGAGATTGAGCGCCAAGGCGAGCGCCGCGCGGATGGTGCCGCCATGGGTGACGGCGATGATGTCGCGCCCGGCATGGGCCTCGGACAGGCGCTCGATCGCGGGATGGGCACGCTCCAGCAGCTGAACGAAGCTCTCGCCGCCGGGCGGCGCGTGATGCGCCGGCGCCAGCCAGAAATTCGGCCAGAGATTGCCGTTGCGCTGCGCCAGCTCGGCATAGGCGACGCCCTGCCACTCGCCGAAATGCTGCTCGATGAGATCGGGCTCGACCAGCACGCCGGGACCGGGGATGGGATCGGGGCCGGGCAGCCCGGCGCGGACGATGCCGGCCGCCGTCATGTGCGTGCGCAGCAGCGGGCTCGTCACCCAGATGGCGTCCTTCGGCAGGCGCCTGGCGAGGCCGGCGAAGGCGGCTGCGTTGCTGACATCGCAGGGATGGTCGGTCTGGCCGTAGCAACGGCCGTTATTGACCGTCACCGGCGCATGACGCACCCACCACCATCGCGTCACGTCGCCCATGCTGCCGCCGCCAGGATCATCACGGTTTCGCCGGTCTGCTCGATCGCGCCGAGCACATCGCCGGTGTAGCCGCCGATCTGGCGGCGCGCAAGACCAATGCCGAGCGCGGTGACGAGCGCCGTGGCGGCGAGCGCGGTAAGGCCCGGCAGGACATCAAGGGCGAAGAGGGCGATCAGGGCGGCGATGCCGACGCCGCTCCAGGCGACCCCCGGCGCGGGCCGACCCGCCGCGGCGCCGAGCCCGTCGGCGCGCGCCGGCTCCAGCGCGCGCAGCACCAGCGGCAGCG
>DASQSR010000594.1:0-2725 GCA_035642295.1 Allostellaceae bacterium
GAGGCGAAGGAGCGCAGCTGGTCCACCATGGTGTTGATGGCCTCTTTCAGCTGCAGGATTTCGCCGCGGACGTCGACGGTGATCTTCTTCGACAAGTCGCCATTGGCGACGGCGATGGTCACCTCGGCGATGTTGCGCACCTGGGCGGTCAGGTTGCTCGCCATGGAGTTGACGCTTTCCGTCAAATCCTTCCACACGCCGGTCACCTCGCGCACCTGCGCCTGGCCGCCGAGCTTGCCGTCGGTGCCGACCTCGCGGGCGACGCGCGTCACCTCCGAGGTGAAGACGTTGAGCTGCTTGATCATCGTGTTGACGATGTTGGCCGAGCGCAGGAACTCGCCCTTGAGCGGCCGGCCGTCGACCTCCAGCTGAACGGTCTGCAGGAGATCGCCGCGCGCCACCGCGGCGATGGCGTGCGTGACCGCCGTGGTCGGCCAGAGGAGATCGTCGATCAGCGTGTTGACCGAGGTCTCCATGTCGGCCCAGGCGCCCTGCGGCAGGCCGAACTTGACGCGCTTCTTGGTCTTGCCTTCGCGGCCGACAACCTGCCCCACCTGCTCGAGCTGCTGCGCCATGCGCTGGTTGGCGGCGACGATCTCGTTGAAGACGTCGGCGACCTTGCCGGCGATGCCGACGCGATCGCGCGGCAGGCGCACGGAGAAGTCGCCGACGCGCACCGATTGCAGCGCCTCCAGCAGCATTTGCAGATCGAGTGAGTCGTCATCCGGCCGGCGATGGCCGTTGGTCTTCGTCGCCGGAGCACGCTTCGGTCGGCGGGCGGCGCGGGCGCCAGACGAGCGCTTGAGGTCGATCTGCATGTCGGCTTTGCTGCTCCTCCGTGGCATCAGCAATCTCCAGGCGCATCTTGAGAGCGAAGGCCAAGACTTTAACGATGTGTAGCGATGCCGGATAGCGGGGCGGCCTCCCTCTTTGGGGTGAGGTTTTCTGCCTATGATTTCATGGATTTGATGGGTTCTCACCCGAACGACCGACGGCCGCTTCAGGCGACGGCGGCGCCGTCGCGGAAGCCCCGCGCGCCATTTCAGGGGACGGCGGCGCCCTCGCGGAAGGCCCGCGCGCTATCGCTCCGGCCGAGGGCGGAACGGCGGCGCTCTACGATCTCGGCGAGGATCGACAGCGCGATCTCGGCGGGCTCGATCGCATGGATGTCGAGCCCGGCGGGCGCCTTGAGCCGGGCCAACTGCTCGTCATCGCAGCCCTGGGCACGAAGCTGCGCCCTCAGGGTTTCCGCCTTCCGCCGGCTGCCGACGAAGGCGACATAGGCGGCCGCGCTCTGCAGCGCCGCGGCCAGGGCCTCGCGGTCGCGCCTTCCCTGGGTCGCCACCACGATCCAGTCCTCCGCGGTGATGCCGAGCGGGCCCAAATCGAAGCCCTCGACGCGCTCGGCGATGCCGGCGAACGCCGGATGGTCCTCGGGCAGCGCCGCCAGCGCCAGGCGATATCCCAGCGGCGGGGCGAGCAGGGCGAGGGCCGCCGCCACGGGGGAAGCGCCGGCGATGACGAGGCGCGGGTCGCGGCGCATCGGCTCGATGAAGAGGTCGAGCGTGCCGCCGCTGGGGCAGAAGCTGCGGTGAAGCTCGGTGCCGTCGACATCGACGGGCGCCACGACTTCGTCTTTGGGCTTGATGCGGATGAGCCGCGGCGCCCCCTCCTTCAGCGCCGCCGCCGCGCCGCGCCGCACCGCCGCCTCGACGCAGCCGCCGCCGACGAAGCCGCGGATCGTGCCGTCGCCGAGCACGACCGCCTTGGCGCCGGCTTTCGCCGAGGTCGCATTGGCGGTGCGCACCACAGTCACGACCGAGAACGCCTCGCCGCGCTCGCGCAGCGCCGCGATCAGCGCCAGCGTGTTGTCGATCGCCGGGCTCATGCGCCGTCTCCTCTCAAAGCCGCGCCAGCTCGGGCTCGATCGCGGCAAGGCTCGCGAGCGAATGTGCCGCGGCGAAGCAATCGATAAACGGCAGGGCCGCCGCCATGGCGCGCGCCACCGGGGCGTAGTCGCGCCAACCGAGCAAGGGATTGAGCCAGATCAACCGACGCGTGCGGCGCTTCAGGCGGATGAGCTCGGCGGCGAGGCGCTCCGGCGGATCGGTGTCGTAGCCGTCGCTCAGGATGACGACGACGCTGCGCGCGTTGAGCGTCTCCTTCGCATAGCGCCCGTTGAAGCGCTCGAGCGCGCCGGCGATCCGCGTGCCGCCGCCGAAGCCCTCGGCCATCAGTGACAGCCGGTCCATCGCCCGCAGCCGGTCGCGCTCGCGCAAGGCGTCGCTGATCGGGACCAGGCGGGTATGGAAGACGAAGGCCTCGGCGGTGAGGAAATGGCCGAGGAGCCCGCGCACGAAGTGGAGGAGAAAGCGGCTGTAGAGTTGCATCGAGCCGGAGACGTCGAGCAGCAGCACGAGCTTGACCGGGCGCTCCGGCCGGCGCTTGCGCAGCAGCTCGAGCGGCTCGCCGCCCTTGCTGACATTGCGGCGGAGGCTGCGGCGGAGATCGATTGCCGTGCCGCGCCGCGCCGGGAGCCGCCGGCGGCTGAGGCGATAGCGCAAGGCGGCGCCAAGGCGCTCGGCGAGCCGCTCGGCTTCGGCCGCGTCCTCGGCGCTGGCGAGCGTGCGGAGATCGGCGCGCTTCAGCGCCTCCTCGCGGCTCGCGACGAGCCGTCCCTTGCCCGGTGAGAGCGCGTCCTCGCCGGTCGCCGCGCCGAGCCGCG
>DASQSR010000595.1:0-19594 GCA_035642295.1 Allostellaceae bacterium
CTCGGCCGCGAGATCTATCCGGCGCTGCCCATGGCGGAAGTGCCCCGCCGCGTCGAAGGCTTGCTGCGCCACTATCTCGCCCATCGCCGCGACGCGGCCGAGAGCTTCCACGATTTCGCCGCGCGCCACGCGCCGGAAGCGCTGCGCCGGGGCGCCGAGGCCGTCCTCGCCGGCGCGAACTGAGCCATGAGTTACATCGCGCCAGCGCTGCCGGAGAATGCGCCGTTCACGCCGGCCCAGCGCGCCTGGATCAATGGCTGGCTGGCGGCGCGCCTCGGCCCGGACGTGGCATCGCCGGCGGCGGTTGCGTTGCCGGCAGCATCGGCACCGACTGAGCCCGAGGAGGATTTTCCCTGGCATGATCCGGCGCTGCCGCTGGAGGAGCGGCTTCGCCTCGCCCAGGGCAGGAAGCACAAGCGCGTGCTGATGGCGGCGATGGCGCAGCTCGATTGCGGCCAGTGCGGCTATCTCTGCCGGACTTATGCCGAAGCGATTGCCGCCGGCACCGAGCCGAGCCTCAGCCGCTGTGTCCCCGGCGGCAAGGAGACGGCGCGTGCCTTGAAGGAGCTGGTCGCGCAGGCCCCGGCCTCTCCGGCTCCGCCGCCCGCCGCGGCAGTCTCGGCATCCGCCGCGGCCGCTTCGTCGCGCGCCGCCGCCGCGCGTTTTGCCATGGCGCGGCCGCTGAACGGCGCCGGCTCGGACAAGGATACGCGGCATGTCATCTTCGACATCGCCGGCAGCGGGCTCTCCTACGAGGTCGGCGACAGCTTCGGCGTCCAGGCGGCCAACTGTCCGGAGCTGGTGGCGGCGGTGATCGAGCGTCTCGGCGCCGACGGTACCGCGGAAGTCGATTGTCCCGATCGCAGCCGGCGCAGCCTTGCCGAGGCGCTGACCCTGGTGTGTGACATCGGCCGCCCGTCCGACGCCGCCATCGAGGTGCTGGCGTCGCGCGCCCCCAATCTCGACGAATCCCAGCGCCTGCAGGCGCTCGCCGAAGGCTATCCCGGCGCGCAGCCCGAAGACGCCGATCTCCTCGACCTGCTGCGGGCATTTCCGTCGGCGCGCCCGCCGGTGCAGGAGCTCGTCGCGGCGCTCGAGGTCCTGCAGCCGCGCCTCTACTCGATCGCCTCCTCGCCTGCCGCGGTCGCCGGCGAGGTCCATCTCACCGTTGCCGCGGTGCGCTATCGCAAGCACGGCCGCCTGCGCAAGGGCATCGCCTCGACCTTTCTCGCCGAGCGCGCGGCGGCAGGCGCCGAGATCCCGGTCTTCGTCCAGCCGGCCCATGGCTTCCGCCTGCCCGAAAAGGACGATGTGCCGATCATCATGATCGGCCCCGGCACCGGCATCGCGCCGTTCCGCGCCTTCCTGCAGGAGCGGCGCGCCCGCGGCGGCAGCGGCCGCAACTGGCTCTTCTTCGGCGATCAGCGCCGCGCTTCGGATTTCCTCTACGAGGAAGAACTCTGCGGCTATCAGCGCGACGGGCTCCTGACCCGGCTGGACACGGCTTTCTCGCGCGATCAGGCGGAGCGGGTCTACGTCCAGCATCGCATGCGCGAGCGCTCGGCCGAGCTTTGGGCCTGGCTCGAGGAGGGCGCCGCGCTCTATGTCTGCGGCGCTGCGCGCATGGCGCGCGATGTCGACGCGGCGCTCGCCGCCATCATCGCCCGCCAAGGCCGCCGCAGCCTCGCCGAAGGCAAGGCCTATCTCGCCACGCTGGCGCGCGCGCAGCGCTATCAGCGCGACGTCTACTGATGGACTATTTCCCGCTCTTTCTCGATCTGCGCGGCCGGCGCGTCCTGGTGGTGGGGGAGGGCGAGGGTGCCGCGAGCCGCGCTGCCGCGGTCGCTCGTGCCGGTGCCGAGGTGCAGCTTATCCGAGGCTTCGCCCCCGCCATGCTCGACGGCGCGGCGCTCGTCTTTGTCGCCGGCGCGCAGCCGGCCGTGGCGGAAGAGGTCGCGCGCGCTGCCGCGGCGCACGGCGTTCCGGTCAACGTCATGGACGAGCCGCGCCTCTGCAGCTTCCTGATGCCGGCGATGGTCGAGCGGGGGTCGCTGGTGGTGGCGATCGGCACCGGTGGTGCCGCGCCGATGCTGGCCCGCCTGCTGCGGCAATGGCTCGACCGGCGTCTGCCGCAGCGCCTCGGCGCGCTGGTGGACCTCGCCGGTCGCTATCGCCCGCTGGTGAAGCGCCGCCTCCCTGAGCTCGGCGTTCGTCGCCGCTTCTGGCGGCGGATTTTCACCGGGCATGTCGCCCGCCTTGTGCTCGCCGGCGATGATGCCGGCGCCAGCACCGCCTTGCGTGACGCGCTCGGGGATGCGCGCCATGGGGCGTCGGAGCGCGACAGGGCGGCGTAGCGGCGCTTACCGCTGCTTGCGGATCAGCGTGCCGGCGCCTTCGGCGAAGAGCTCGAGCAGGATCGCGTGCGGCACGCGGCCGTCGATGATCACCGCCGCCTCGACCCCGCCCTCGACCGCTTCGAGGCAGGTCTCGACCTTGGGGATCATGCCGCCCTGGACCGTGCCGTCGGCGATGAGCGCGCGGACCTCGTCGAGGCTGAGCTCGTGGAGGAGCCGCTTTTCCTTGTCGAGCACGCCGGTGACGTCGGTGAGCAGCAGCAGGCGCGTCGCCTTGACCGCGGCGGCGACGGCGCCCGCGACCGTGTCGGCATTGATGTTGAAGGTCTCGCCCGCTTCGCCGAAGCCGATCGGCGCGATCACCGGAATGATGTCGGAGCGCTCGAACAGCTCCAGCACCTTGGTGTCGATCTCGTGCGGCTCGCCGACGAAGCCGAGATCGAGATGCTTCTCGATGTTGCTGTCGCTCGGCCCGGTGCGCTCGAGCTTCCGCGCGCGGATGAGATCGGCATCCTTGCCCGAGAGGCCGATAGCATAGCCGCCGGCGGCGTTGATCGCCTGCACCAGCTGCTTGTTGATCGAGCCCGACAGCACCATCTCGACGATCTCGACGGTCTCGCGATCGGTGACGCGCAGGCCGTTGACGAAGGAGCTCTTGATCTTGAGCCGCTCCAGCATCTGGCCGATCTGCGGTCCGCCGCCATGGACGACGATCGGGTTGACGCCGATCTGCTTCAGCAACACCACATCCGCGGCGAAGAGGTCGGCCAGACGCTCGTCGCCCATGGCGTGGCCGCCATATTTGACGACGACGGTCTTGCCGGCATAGCGGCGCATGTAAGGCAGTGCCGCGGCGAGCGTTGCGGCCTTGCTGGTCGGGTCGATGCCGGGTTTCTCGGTCATGGCGCCGGCAATCTACCGCGGCGCCGCCGGTGCCGCCAGGGCGGCGATGCTGGCGCGGAGCGCGGCAATGCCGATGCTCTCATGGGCGCTGGTGACGTGCAGGACGGGATGCGCCGCCACATGGCGCTTCAGCTCCTCGGCGACCGCCGCGAGGGTCGCCTCGAGCGCCGCCGGCGCCGGCTTGTCGGCCTTGGTCAGCACCACTTGGTAAGAGACCGCCGCCTCGTCGAGCAGCGCCATGATCGGCCGGTCGGGCTCCTTGATGCCGTGGCGCGCATCGATCAGCAGCAGGACGCGGCGCAGGCTGGCGCGGCCCCGCAGATAGCGCCGCGTGAGCCGCGTCCAGCTCTGGACGTCCTGCTTGGACGCCTGGGCGAAACCGTAGCCGGGCAGGTCGGCCAGGATCAGCCGGTTTGCCAGCGCGAAGAAGTTGAGCTGCTGCGTCCGCCCCGGCGTGTGCGACACGCGGGCGAGCGCGCTCCGGCCGGTGAGGGCGTTGACGAGGCTCGATTTCCCGACATTGGAGCGGCCGGCAAAAGCGATTTCCGGCAGCGTGTCGGCGGGGAGCGCGCTCTCCCGTGCCGCGCCGGTGATAAAGGCGCAGGCGCCGGCGAAGAGGAGCCGCCCTTCCTCTTCGGCCGCAGCATCGGGCGCCGCTGTCGTCGGGTAGACCGCTTCAGGCGCCACGGCGCGCGCTGCTATTCAGGCGGGGGCCGGTGCGGCGGTGGCGCGGCGAAGAATCACCCATTGCTGCGCGATCGACAACAGGTTGTTCCAGGTCCAGTAGATGACGAGGCCGGCGGCGAATTGCGACAGCATGTAGGTGAAGACCACCGGCAGGACCATGAACATCTTGGCCTGGACCGGGTCCATCGCCTGTGGGCTGAGGCGCTGCTGCAGGAACTGCGTCAGCCCCATCATGATCGGCCAGGCGCCGATCATCAGGAAGGTGATGTGCGGCGGGGTGAAGGGCAGGAGGCCGAAAAGGTTGACGAAGCTGGTGGGATCCGGCGCCGAGAGGTCGTGGATCCAGCCGAAGAACGGCGCGTGGCGCATCTCGATGGTGACGTAGAGCACCTTGTAGAGCGAGAAGAACACCGGGATCTGGATGAAGATCGGCAGGCATCCCGCCATCGGGTTGGCGCCGACGCGCTTGTAGAGCGCCATCGTTTCCTGGTTGAGGCGCGCCTTGTCCTCGCCGAAGCGCTCGCGCAGCTTCTGCATCTCCGGCTGCAGCGTCCGCATCTTCGCCATCGCCCGGTAGGATTTGTTGGCGAGCGGGAAGAAAAGCGCCTTGATCAGCACGGTGAGCAGCATGATCGAGACGCCGAAATTGCCGATCTGGCTGTAGAAGAAGTCGAGCGTCAGGAAGATCGGCTTGGTGATGAAGTAGAAGAGGCCGAAATCGATGGCGCGATCGAAGCGCGGAATCCCGAGCTGTCTCTCATAGCTGTCGAGGAGGTGCACTTCCTTGGCGCCGGCGAAGAGCCGGCCTTCGGTGCTGTACTGCCCGTGCGGCGCCACCGTATGCTCCGGCGCGGTGTAATCCGCCTGAAACACCTGGCGCCCGCCTTCGCCGTTGTAGCGGACCTCGGTCTTGACCGTCTCGCGCTGCGGCGGGATCAACGCCGTGAGCCAGTATTTGTCGGTGAAGCCGAGCCAGCCGCCGGTGGTCGTGTCGATCACCGGCGCCTTTATGACATCGGCATAGTTGAACTTGTCGGGCGAGGCCCACCAGCCGCCGTCATGCAGTACCCCGTTGAGCACGGCGAGCGGGCCTTCATGCAGCAGATAGCTCGTCGGCCCCGACGCTTCCCCGACACGGACGACGCGCGAGAACGCCGCGAGCGAGACCGGCCGGTCCCCGAGATTCTCCACCGTCTGGGTGACGGTGAACATGTAGTTGTCGTCGATGGCAAAATGCAGGATGAAGCGCAGCCCCTCGCCATTGTCCCAGGTGAGATCGACCGGCTGCTGCGGCGTCAGCGCGTTGGCCGAGGCGGTCCAGCGCGTCGCGCCGTCGGGCAGCTTCATCGCGGCGCCGGCCCCCCCGACCCAGCCGAAATCCGCGTAATAAGGGTGCGCCGTGCCGTTGGGCGACAGCAGCTCGATCTCGGGGCTGTTCTTGTCGATGGTCTCGTGATACTCGCGCAAGGTGAGATCGTCGAGCTGGGCGCCGATAAGGCTGATCGAGCCTGCGACCCGCGGCGTGTCGATCTTGATCTGCGGCTTGCCCGCCATCGCCTCCGCGGTCGTCAACGGCTTCACCGAGGCGGCGGCGACGTCGGGCGCTTCGCCCGGCTTGCCGGCGCCGCTCTGCTGCGCCGGCGTCTGCACCTGGTGCTGCTGCGGCGGCTTCGGCGGCGGCGCGAAGCGCGACTGCAGGAACTGGAAGCCGAAGAGGATCGCGAAGGAAAGCACCAACGCGATGATGACGTTGCGGGTCTGGTCGTCCATGAGGGAAGGGCCTAGCGGCAGTCCGGGCAGGAGTGGGATGGGACGGTGCGGGCGGGCGGTACCGGGTCATAGCCGCTCCCGCCCCAGGGATGGCAGCGCAGCAGCCGGCGCAGCGCGAGCCAGCAGCCGCGGAGCGCGCCATGCGCCGCAATGGCGTCGGCCGCATACTCCGAGCAGCTCGGCAGATAGCGGCAGCTCGGCGGCAGCAGCGGCGACAGCAGGAGCTGGTAGGCGCGGATGAGGCCGCGCAGCACAGCGGTCAGCACCGGTTCCCTCGCATCCTCGCCTCGCTCACCCTTCGCCGCCGTCGCGCCACGCGCCGAGCTCTTTCAGCGCCCTTTCGAGATCGGCCAGCAGTGCCGCGAAGGGCCGGCTGACCGTCCCGGCGCGGGCCACCAATACATAGTCATGCCCGGCCGCGGCGTGTAGCGGCATCACCTGCGCCACGGTCGCCTTGAGCCGCCGCCTGGCCCGGTTGCGCAGGACGGCGATACCGACCTTGCGGCTTGCGGTAAAGCCGATGCGCGCCGCGTCACCCGCTTCCGTCGCCGCCGCCCCGGAGCGCGGCAGGGCCTGCAAGATGAAGCCGGGAGTAACCGATCTGCGCCCTTTGCCGGCGACGCGAAGAAATTCCGCTCGCCGCTTCAGCCGCGCCAGGCCGGCCATGGCGCCTCGCGCCCGGCGCCCATCGCCGCGCCGTTCAGGCGGAAAGCCGCTTGCGCCCCTTGGCCCGCCGTCGCCCCAAAACACCGCGGCCGCCGACCGTCGCCATGCGGGCGCGGAAGCCATGGCGGCGCTTGCGGACGATTCTGCTCGGCTGGTAGGTGCGCTTCACGGCACGGGACTCCGGCGACGCTTCTCAAGGGATCGAGGGCGCTGTATAGGGGAGCGGCGCGGCCAAGTCAACGGCGCGCAGTTTCGGCGCCTCACGCCAAGGTGAGCGCGGCTTTCTGAGCCGGCAGCTAGGATTACGGCGGCAACGAGCGGGGCAGGGCCGGTCATGGACGAGGCGCGGCAGAGCGGGGGGCGGGCAGGAACGCTGCGCCGCGTGCTGCCGCTGGCGGTGCTGGTGGTGGCGATCGCCGCCTTCTTCGCCTCCGGGTTCGGACACTACCTGACCTTCGCCGCGCTGGCGGCGCATCGGCAGTGGCTGCTCGCTGCGGTGGCGCGGGCAGGGGTCCTGGCGCCGCTCGCCTTTATCGCCGTCTATGCCGCGGTGGCGGCGCTTTCCGTGCCGGGCGGGGTGTTTCTCACCGTCGCCGGCGGCTTCCTCTTCGGTACTTGGGTGGGCGGCTTCTGCTCGCTGGTCGGGGCGACGCTCGGCGCCACCCTCCTGTTCCTCGTCGCCCGCAGCAGCTTCGGCGGCGTGCTGCAGCGGCGCGCCGGGCCGTTCCTCCGCCGTGTCGAAACCGGTTTTCGCGAGAACGGCGCGAGCTATCTGCTGTTCCTGCGTCTGGTGCCGCTCTTCCCGTTCTGGCTCGTCAACCTGGTGCCCGCCTTCTTCGACGTGTCGCTGCGCGTCTTCGTCCTGTGCAGCTTCTTCGGCATGGCGCCGGGCGCCTTCGTCTATGCCGGCGTCGGCGCTGGCGCCGACGCGCTGCTCGCGGCGGGCGGCACGCCCGATCTCCACATCGTCTTCGCGCCGCGCGTGTTGCTACCGCTGATCGCTCTGGCCGTGCTGTCGCTCGTTCCCGCGCTCTACAAGTGGCATTCGGCGCGGAAGAGGCACGCGCCGCCGTGAGCGAGCGCATCGCCGCCGATGTCTGCGTCATCGGCGCCGGGTCGGGCGGGCTTTCCGTCGCCGCGGGCGCGGCGCAACTCGGGATGAAGACCGTGCTGATCGAGCGCGCCAAGATGGGCGGCGACTGCCTCAATTATGGTTGCGTCCCGTCGAAGGCGCTGCTGGCCGCGGCGAAGCGGGCGAAGGCGGCGCGGAACGGCGCCGCTTTCGGCCTCGCCGTCGTGCCGCCGACGGTGGATTTTCCCGCGGTGATGGATCATGTGGCGGGTGTCATTGCCGCGATCGCGCCCAATGATTCGGTCGAGCGCTTCACCGGGCTGGGCGTGCGGGTTATCGCCGCGGCCGGGCGCTTCCTTGGGCCGCGCGCCGTCGCCGCCGGCGAGCACGTCATCGAGGCGCGGCGCATCGTCATCGCCACCGGATCTTCGCCGAGCGCGCCGGCGATCCCCGGCCTCGCCGAGGTGCCTTTCCTCACCAACGAGACGATCTTCGCGAACCGCGTCCCGCCCGAGCATCTCCTCATCATCGGCGGCGGAGCGATCGGGATGGAGATGGCGCAGGCGCATCGCTTGCTCGGCGCGCGTGTCAGCCTCTTCGAAGCCGCCGAGGTGCTGGCGAAGGACGACCCCGAGCTGGCGCGGCTGCTGATCGCACGGCTCCGCGCCGATGGCGTCGTCATTGAGGAAGGCGTGCGCATCGGCCGCGTCGAGCGCGCGGGCGACGGCGTTGCCCTGGTGCTGGAGGACGGCGACGGCGAGCGCCGCGTTGCCGGCTCGCATCTGCTGGTGGCAACCGGGCGCCGCGCCAATCTCGCCGGCCTCGATCTCGACAAGGCCGGCATCGCCACCGATGCGCGCGGCGGCCTCGTTCTCGACCGGCGGCTGCGCACCAGCAACCACCGCGTCTATGCCGTGGGCGATGCCGCGGGCGGGCCGCAATTCACCCATGTCGCCGGCTATCATGCCGCCATCGTCATCCGCAACGCCTTGTTCCGGCTCCCCGCCAAGGTCGATTACCGTGCCCTGCCGTGGGTCACCTATACCGATCCCGAGCTTGCCCAGGTCGGCATGACCGAGGCCGAGGCGATGGCGGCACATCCCGGCGAGGTGCGGGTGCTGCGCTGGCCCTTTCACGAGAACGACCGCGCCCAGGCCGAGCACGAGACGCACGGCCTCGTCAAGGTGCTGGCGCGGCGCAACGGGCGCGTGCTCGGCGCCTCGATCCTCGGCGCGCATGCCGGCGAGCTGATCCAGAGCTGGGGCCTCGCCATCTCAGGCGGCCTCAAGCTCGGCACCATCGCGGGCATGATCGCGCCCTATCCGACGCTGGGCGAGGCGAGCAAGCGCGCCGCCGGCAGCTTCTTTGCGCCGAAGCTGTTCAGCGACCGGACTCGTCGCCTGCTGCGCCTCCTGGCCAAGCTCGGGTGACGGCCGTGGCGCGCGCCTTCGTCCTCCCTCGCTTCCTGCGCGGCCTCTCCGCCCGGCTCCTGGTGCTCACGATGATCTTCGTCATGGTGAGCGAGGTGCTGATCTTCGTGCCGTCGGTCGCGCGCTTCCGCTTCAACTATCTGCAAGGAAAGATCGCCGATGCCGAGCTGGCGATCCTGGCGCTCGAGGCGACGCCGGACAACATGGTGAGCGAGCCGCTCGCCCGCGAGCTGCTGACGGATGCCGGTGCCTACGGCATCGTGCTGCACAAGCCGTCGCGGACGCTGATGCTCGACGCCGGCGGCGCACCGCGGATCGACGCCACCTACAATCTCGGCGATGACGGCTCGCTGCGGCTCATCACCGACGCGCTGATGGCGCTCTCCCAGCAGCAGAACCGCATCCTGCGCGTTCTCGGCCTCTCGCCGCGCGATCCGCATGTCGTGGTCGAGGTGATCATCGACGAGGCGCCGATGGTGGCGGCGATGCGCAGCTATGCGCGCCACATCCTCGAGCTGTCGGTGATGATCTCGCTGCTCACCGCGGCGCTGCTCTATCTCGCGCTGCATTGGCTCCTGTTGACCCCCCTGCGCCGATTGACGGCGAGCATGGTGGCCTTCCGGGACAATCCCGAGGACGAATCCCGCGCCTTCCCGCCATCGCGCCGCGCCGACGAGATCGGCCTCGCCCAGCGCGAGCTGCACGCGATGCAGGATACGGTGCGCCAGGCGCTGAGGCTCAATGCCCGGCTTGCCGCGCTCGGCACGGCAGTCACCAAGATCAACCATGATCTGCGCAACATCCTCACCACCGTGCGGCTCATGTCCGACAGCCTCGCCGACAGCGAGGCGCCGGAGGTGAAACGGGTGACGCCGCGCCTCCTCGCCGCGATCGACCGCGCCGTCGCCCTCTGCACGCGGACGCTGAGCTACACGCGCGAGGGCGCCCCGCCCCTGCGGCGCACCCGCTTCGCCCTTGCCGGCCTGGTCGCCGAGATCGCCGAGCTGGTTCAGGGCAAGGGCGAGGACGCGCCGCTCGTGGTCAATAATGTGGCGGCAAAGCAGACGGTCGAGGCCGACCGCGAGCAGCTCTTCCGCGTCGTGCTCAACCTCGTGCGCAACGCCATCGAGGCCGGGGCGCGGCGCGTGACCGTCGCGGCACGGCCGGATGTCGAGGCGATCAACATCGAGATCGCCGATGACGGCCCGGGGCTGCCGCCGAAGGCGCGCGACAATCTGTTCCGCCCCTTCGCCGGATCGGCGCGGCTGGGCGGCACCGGCCTCGGCCTTGCCATCGCGCGCGAGATCATGCGCGCCCATGGCGGCGACATCGCTCTCTGCGACAGCTCCGCCGCCGGTACCGCCTTCTGCCTCAGGCTTCCCGACCTCGGTGCGGCCGACCGGCGGGCGGCGGACGAGACGGCGCGCTCGCCGGCCGACGCGTGAGGGCAGGGCTCACGCGCCGGGCCGCGCTCGGCGGTTTGCTGCTGGGCATGCTCGTCCCTCGGCGCGCGCGTGCCGCGCCACGGCCCGAGCCGTGGCTCCATTGGCGCGCCAGCGACGAAAGCTCGACGGCGATCATCGACCATTCCGCCTGGGACGCCTTCCTCGCGCGCTACCGCGTCGCCGGCGAAGGCGACATCGCCCGGGTCGCTTATGGCGGCGTCCTGCCGGACGACCGCGAGGCGCTCGGGGTCTACATCGCCGGCCTCGGCGGCCTGCCGATCACCGCCTATTGCCGCGCCGAGCAGCGCGCCTACTGGCTCAATCTGTACAACGCGCTGACGGTGCGCACCGTGCTCGAGCACTATCCCGTCGGCAGCATCCTCGATCTCGGGCCCCGGCGCGGCCGTGGTCCGTGGCGCGAGAAGCTCATCCACATCGAAGGCGAGGAGGTCAGCCTCGACGACATCGAGCACCGCATCCTGCGCCCGTTCTGGCGCGATCCGCGGCTGCACTATGCGCTCTGCCTGGCCGCGCTCGGCTCGCCCGATCTGCCGGCGCAGGCGTTCACCGCCGCGACCAGCGAGGCGATGCTCGACGCCGCGGCGCGGGCCTTCGTCAACAGCGAGCGCGGCGCCCGCCTCGAGCGCGGCCGGCTCTTCGTCTCCTCGCTCTACGCCTGGTACAGGCCGGATTTCGGCGGCAGCGACCGCGCCGTCATCGCCCACCTGCGCCGCTACGCGAGGCCGAAACTGGCCGAGGCGCTGGCGCGAGAGGCGCACATCGCCGGCGACAGCTTCGACTGGTCGCTCAACGACGCGAAGCGGCTTTAGTCGCGCCCTACAGCTTCACGTCGCTGACCTGGATCACCGGCTGGATCTTGGTGTAGTTGGGAATGTCGGCCATGATCGCCTGCACGTGCGGCGCGAACGCTTGCTGGAAGACATCGGTGCTGTCGAACAGCAGATGGCCCATGGCGATGAAGCTGGGCGGCGCGCCCGGCGCACCGCCGGCGATGCCCTGCTCGACGCTCATGCCCTTGCACGCGGCGCCGAGCTTGTCGCGCACCATCGGCATGTGTTTGGTCACGTAATAGTTCATGTCGAACTTGGCGTCGGCGCTGTAGGGATAGAGCACGCTCACCTTGATCATCAGGGCCTCCCTCGATCGTCGTCCGAGCTTGCGGTGACGCGGGTTTGCGGGGGCGCAGTATGGGTCAGCGCGGTCCCGTTGCAAAGACGCTCTAATCCAGCGCCAGCACCTCGGCCTTGAGATAGGCGCTCTCCGGCAGCCAGGGATGGACGGGATGGTCGGGGGCGGCGCCGGCGCTGCGCAGGATGCGGCCGCTGCGCCCGGCATCCTCGAGCCCGCGCCGCACCGCCTCGGCGAAATCGGGCGGCTCGACATTGTGCGAGCACGAGGCGAGGAAGAGCACGCCGCCCGGCGCCACCAGGCTTGCCGCGAGCCGCGCCAGCTTGCGATAGCCGCGCAGCCCCGGCCCCAGATCCTTCTTCGATTTGACGAAGGCGGGCGGGTCGGCGATCACCATGTCGAAGCGCTCGCCCGATGCCGCGAGCCGCGCGGCCTCGCCGAAGATGTCGGCGCGCTGGAAGCGGCAGCGCGCGGCGATGCCGTTGCGCTCGGCGGCAAGCGCGGCGAGCGCCAGCGCCGGCTCGGAGCGGTCGAGGCCCAGCACGCTTTCGGCGCCCGCCATCGCCGCCGCCACGGCGAAGCCGCCGGTGTAGCAATAAAGGTCGAGGACGCGTCCGCCGGCGGCCAGCGACGCGACGAAGCGGCGGTTGTCGCGCTGGTCGAAGAACCAGCCGGTCTTTTGTCCTTCGCCGGGATCGGCGAGGAAGCGCACGCCGTTCTCGACGAGTTCGACCGGTGCCGAAAGCGCGCCTTTGGCGACGCGCACCTCGCTCTCGAGCCCTTCCTGGGCGCGCGCCGGGCTGTCGTTGCGCAGCACCACGGTCTCCGGCGCCAGCACCGCGTCGACCGCGGCGAGCACCTCGCCCTCGAGCAGCGCCATTGCCGCGGTGTTGAGCTGCAGCACCAGCACCGCGTCGAACCGGTCGGCGACGAGCCCCGGCAGCCCGTCGGCCTCGGCATGGACGAGGCGGTAATAGGGCTCGGCGAAGAGCCGCCGGCGCAGCAGCAGCGCGCGCTCCAGCCGCTCGGCGAAGAAGCTCGCATCGATGCGGCGCTTCACGTCGCGGTCGATGAGACGCGCGCTCACCAGCGTGTGCGGGTTGAAGCTGGCGACGCCGAGCGGATCGCCGCCGGCGCTGCGCAGCGTCACCAGCGTTCCCGGCGCCAGCGCCTTCGCCGCCGCGTCCATCGCGACTTCGTTCGAATAGACCCAGGGATGTCCCGCCTCGGCGCGGCGATGGCGTCCGGGCTGCAGCAGGACGGAAGGGCGCGTCTTGGGATCATCGGCCATGGCGGGCCGAGTGTAGCGGCGGAGAGGAAGCGGCTCTAGCGCGCCTCGCGCGGCATCAGCACGATGGTCTGGCAGCTGCGGCCGAGCGGCCCCGCTTCGTCGCGCAGCTCGGATTGGGTGAGGCCCATGCCCTCGGGCCGCCAGTCCGAGTGCGCTTTGACGCCGATCCAGTCCGACGCCGGCGGCCGCGACAGGTGCAACGCCAGGTCGATGTTGGGAAAGGTGAGGCGCCGCAGCAGGTCGTGCGGCGATCCGAGCGAGAAGGGCTGCCCGTTGTCGGCGACGGCGAAGGCGTTGGCGAGCGGGCTCTCGAACGGCACCAGCGGCCGCGTCAGCCGGCCCCAGATGGTGCCGTCGCCGTCGCTGCGCAGATCGAGCGCGTCGAACAGTGTCGCTTGATGAAAGCGCGGCTTCAGCGGCCAAGGCGGCAGCGCTTCGGGCGTCGCCGGAAGCGGCGGCTCGGCCGGCGTGTCGGCCACCGCAACCGGCGCGACGAAGGAGCCCCAGCCCTTGGCGATGAGCTTGCCCTCGGCGACGAGCACGGTCTCGAGCACGCCGGCGCGGCCGCCCTTGCGCAACAGCTCTGTGCGTGTCTCGAGCGGCGCCAGCGGCGCCGGCCGGAGCAGCAGCACCGACGCGCTGAGCAGCAGGCCAAAGCCGCGCTCGCGGCCTTCGCGCTCCATCTCGGCGATGACGAGCCCCGACACCGCGCCGCCATGGAGCCCCGCGAACGGGCCCGCAGCTTCGGCGTCGGGGCGCCAGGCACCGCCCTCGCGCGTGAAGATCGGCGCCTCGCGCCCGTTCACAGCCGCCATCGCCGCCGGCTCAGAACGGCTCGGCCCAGGGGCGGAGATCGAGCTCATGCGTCCAGGCGCTGCGCGGCTGGCGCAAGATCTGCCAATAGCTCTCGGCGATCGCCTCGACGCTGACGAGGCCGTCGGCGCCGGCCTCCTTGCGGCGCTCGGGATAGCGCGCCAGCAGCCGCGCGCCGTCGATGCCGCCATCGACGACGACATGGGCGACATGGATGCCTTTGGGGCCGAGCTCGCGCGCCATGCTCTGCGCCAGCGCGCGCAGCCCCGCCTTGGCCACGGCGAAGGCAGCGAAGCCGGCACGGCCGCGCAGCGAGCCCGAGGCGCCGGTGAAGAGGATCGTGCCGCTGCCGCGCGGCACCATGCGCCGCGCCGCCTCGCGGCCGGTAAGGAAACCGCCGAGGCAGTGATCGCGCCAGAGCTGCTCGAAATCGCCGCGCTCGAGCTCGAGGATGCTGTCGCGCCGGTTGCTGCCGGCATTGTGGAGCGCGACGGCGAGCGGCGCCGTCGCCTCCGCCGCGGCGATGAAGCGCGCCGCGTCCTGCTCGGACGCCGCATCACCCACCAGCATCTCGGCCGCGCCGCCGGCGGCGCGGATCTCGCGCGTCACCTGCTCCAGCTTTTCCGGCGTGCGCCCGGCGACGAAAACCTTGAGCCCTTCGTGCGCGAAGCGCCGCGCGGTTGCCGCGCCGACACCGTTGCTGGCGCCGACGCCGACGATCAACGCGGTTCTGAGGTCGCTCATCAGGATGTCCTTTCGCTCATGCCGGCAGGCGCCAGAGGCGGCCGGCGAGCGCGTCCTCGACCAGGTCGAGCCGATCCTGGCCGAAGAACATCTCCTCGCCGACGAAGAAGGTCGGCGCGCCGAAGACGCCGCGCCCGACCGCCGCCTCGGTCCAGGCCTTGAGGCGCTGCTTCACCTCGTTCTCCGCAATCCGCGCCAGGATGTGACGGTCATCGAGCCCGGCCTCGCGCAGCACGCCGGCGATCGCCGCCTCGTCGTCCATCTTCCGCCCGTCGCGCCACATGCCGGCGAAGGCCGCATCGCTGTAGCGCTCGAGATAGCCTTCTTCCGCGGCGACGACGGCACCGCGCATCAGCTTCAGCGAGTTGACGATGAAATAGGGGTTGTAGCGGTACGGCACTTGGTGCTTGGCGGCAAGGCGCTCGAGATCCTTCTGCGCATGCGCCCACTTCACCAGGGTCTCCGCCGGGGTGCGGTTGCCGGTGGCCTGGAAGACGCCGCCGATCAGCATCGGGCGGTATTCCGCCCGCGCGCCGCTCCGCCGCAGCAGCGCCGGCAGGCGGCCGTAGGCGATGTAGGAATAGGGGCTGCCATAGTCGAAGTAGAACTCGACCACGCCGGGCATCGTCGACTCCCCTTGAGCGCCGCAACCAAGGCTTGCTAGGGTGGGTTCCAATTCGGAACTTGTCAAACGGCAAAACCCGGAGGGGTGCCATGCGCTGGGCTGAGCTCGATCGCGAGGCGTGCTCGGTGGCACGCACGCTGTCCGTCATCGGCGACCGCTGGAGCCTGTTGATCCTGCGCGAATGCTTCCTGCGCGTGCGCCGCTTCGAGGAGTTCGAGGCACGGCTCGGCATCACCCGCCACCGCCTCGCCGACCGCCTCAAGAAGCTGGTGGCGGCCGGTGTGCTGGCGCGCGTTCCCTATCAGCAGCGGCCGCGGCGCGATGAGTACCGTCTCACCGAGAAGGGCCTCGACCTCCACCCCGTCCTTCTCGCCCTGCTGCATTGGGGCGACGTCCACATGGCGGACGCGCGCGGCCGGCCGCGGCTCCTCTGGCATCAAGAGTGCGGCCAGCTCTTCGATCCCGTCCAATGCTGCTCGGCCTGCGGCGGGAAGGTGACCGCACACAACCTCCGCGTCCTCGACGGCCCCGGCGCCGCGCCCGCCGCCAACGACGCCTGAAGCGGGGCGCTCGCGCCGCCCCTTGCCGCGGCGGAGGCGATGCGCGATGCTTTTGACGCGTCATCGCGTTCTCGCGCTCACACGCGTGGCGTCGCAGAGATCTGGAGCGGATCCCGATGCGATCGCTTCGTGCGCTGATGGTGCTCTCGCTCGCGGCGCTGACCGCCGTTACTGCGTTGGCGTCCTGGTACGACCGCAAGCTCGCGTTGCGCGCCGCGGAGGACCATGTCGCGTTGAGCGTCGGCGTCATGCGCGAGCAGGCGTTGAACGTCCTCCAGATCCAGGAGCTCGTGCTCGACCAGATCGGGCTACGCATCGCCGGCCTCGACTGGGACGCCATCGGCCGCTCCGCAGCGCTGGCGGCGTTCCTGCGCGAGACCCGGGAGCGGACGGGGGAGATCTCGGCGATCTGGCTCGCCGACCCCTCCGGCCGCATTCGCGCGTCGAACGGCGGCAGCTACGCCGACAACGTCTCGGTCGCCGACCGGCAAGCCTTCCGGGTGCACCGCGAAGGCGACGATCGCACCTTTATTGGCGCGCCGCATGACGGCGCTTTCGTGCTGAGCCGGCGCTGGTCGTCGCCGGCGGGCGATTTCGACGGCGTCATCGCCATCGAGATGCCGGTCGCCTATTTCGCCAACTTCTTCCGCGGTCTCGACGAGGAGGGAACGCACCGGGCGGTGCTCGTCCGCGCCGACGGCACCGTGCTCGCCGGCGATTCCTCCGACGCGGAGCCGCGGCGCTTCCCGCCCGGCTCCGAGCTGATGCGCGCGATCTCTGCCGGCGTCCAGGATCGCAGCTGGAACCCGTCGCCGGACGGAGACGCGCATTTCTTCGAATGGCGGCAGCTCGCGCCCTACGGCGTCTATGTCGCCTATGCGATGAACCGCAGCGTCGCGCTCGGCTCCTGGTATGGCCGCGTCGCCTTCTATGCCTTTCTCGCGGCCGGCCTCTGGGCCGGGCTGTGCGTCATCGCCTACCTTTCGGCGCGGCGCGCCGCCGCCGAAGCCGCCTTGCAGCAGGCGCAGCGCATGGAGGCGATCGGCCAGCTCGCCAGCGGCGTCGCGCATGACTTCAACAACCTGCTGACGACGGTGATCGGCAATCTCGACCGCATCGCGCTGGACGAGCGGGTGCCGCTGCGCGCGCGCCGGCTGGCGGATGCGGCGCTGCACGCGGCGACGCGCGGCGCGAGCCTCACGACGCAGCTTCTCGCCTTTGCGCGCCGCCAGCCGCTCAACCCCAGCGTCGTCCGCGTCGACCGGCTTGTCGACGCCATGCTGCCCCTGCTGCGGGATGCCGTCGGCGAGACGGTCGGCGTCTCCTGCACCTCGGCGCCCGATCTGTCGACCGTCCGCATCGACCCGGGGCAGTTCGAGGCGGCCTTGCTCAACCTTGCCTTCAACGCGCGCGACGCCATGCCGCGCGGCGGCCTGCTGCGGATCGAGGCGCGCGACGCGATCCTCGATGCCGGCGAGGCGTCGCGCCTCGCCATCGCCCGCGGCGATTATGTCCTCATCGAGGTCGCCGATACCGGCATCGGCATGCGCGCCGACATCGCCCACCGCGCCTTCGAACCCTTCTTCACCACCAAGGAGCCGGGCAAGGGCAGCGGCCTCGGCCTCTCGATGGTCTATGGCTTCGCCCGCCAGTCGGGGGGCACCGCGGAAGTCGAGAGCCGCATCGGCACCGGAACCACGGTCCGGCTCTACCTGCCGCGCTCCGAGCCCGCGACGCGGGGCGGGCCGGTGCCGAGCGGCCCGGGCCCCTCGGCCGGCCGGCGGTTCGCCATTCTGATCGTCGAGGACCAGGAGGGAGTCCGCGACATGATCGCGGAGTCGCTGGCGGAGTGCGGCCATGAGATCAGCACCGCGCGCGCCGCCGACGAGGCGGTCGAGCTGCTCGGGCGCGATGCTCGCATCGACGTGCTGGTGACCGACATCATCCTGCCGGGCGCCATGACCGGCGCGGATCTCGTCCGCAAGGCGCGCGTGCTGGTGCCGGAGCTGAAGGTGCTGGCCATCTCGGGAAACGCCGACGCGGAGACGATCGAGGCGCTGTCCCCGGAAGGCTGCGCCTTCCTGCGCAAGCCGTTCCGCGCGAGCGATCTGGTGCGGGCGATCGAAGAGCTGGTCTAGCCGGCCCGACGCGCCGCTAGTCTCCCCGCGCGGCGCCGTCGCGGCGCGGATCGGCGGCGCCTTCGAGGCCGCTTCCCGTCGCTTCGATGCCGGTGAGCCCGCTCGGGCGGTCCTCGATCTTCACCTGGTGGCCGCGCCGCTCCAGCGCCGTGGCCAGCGCCGCCGTGTCGGGGCCGGCTTCGAGTTCGCAGGGGCCGTTGCGATCGCCGTCATCGGCGAGGGCGATGGCGCGCTGCACATCCTCGTGCCAGTCGATGACCGCGATGATCGTCTTGGCGACGTCGTTGATGATGGCCGGCCCCCCGGCCGAGCCCACCGCCAGCATCGGTTTGCCCCCGCGGTCGAAGACCAGCGTCGGCGCCATGGCGCTGCGCGGGCGCTTGCCCGCTTCGACCCGGTTCGCCACCGGGCGGCCCTGATCTTCCGGCACGAAGGAGAAATCGGTGAGCTCGTTGTTGAGCAGGAAGCCGCGCACCATGAGGCGCGAACCGAAGGCGTTCTCGATCGTCGTCGTCATCGCCAGCGCGTCGCCGGCGGCGTCGAAGACGGCGATGTTGCTGGTGCCGGGCAGCTCGGGCGCGCGCCCGTCGCCCCAGTTCATCGCATGGCTCCCCGGCGGGTTGCCCGGCGCGACCGGGCCCGGCGCGGCGCGCTCGGGATCGATGAGCCGCGCGCGGGCGGCGAGATAGCCGGGATCGAGCAGCCCCTTCACCGGCACCGGAACGAAGTCGGGATCGGCGAGATAGCGGTCGCGATCGGCATAGGCGAGGCGTCCGGCTTCGGCGAAGAGATGCACCGCTTCGACCGAGCGCGGCGCGAGCTTGCCCATATCGAAGCGCTGCAGCAGGTCGAGCAGCTCCAGCAAGGTCACCGCGCCCGAGCTCGGCGGCCCCATGCCGCACAGGCGATGCCGGCGATAGAGGCCGCAGACCGGCGCCCGCGCCACCGCGCGATAGCCGGCGAGATCGGCGAGGGTGAGATCCCCCGGATTGCCGGCCGCCCCGTCCACGGTGCGGACGATGTCGGCGGCGATCGGTCCGCTATAGAAGGCGTCGGCGCCGCCCGCGGCGACGCGGCGCAGGGTCTCGGCCAGCTCCTGGTTGACGAGGCGCCGCTTGGGCGCACCGTCGGCGCCATAGAAATAGTCTCGCGCCGGCTCGTGCTGGCGCAGATAGGGATCGTGCGCGAGCAGCGCCTCGAGCCGCGGCGACGGTGCGAAGCCCTGATCTGCCAGTGCGATCGCCGGCGCGAAGAGCGCGCGCCACGGCAGCTTGCCGTAGCGGCGATGCGCCAGCGCCAGCATCCTGAGCACCCCCGGCACGCCCACCGACCGGCCGCCGACCACCGCGGCGTAGAAGGCGAGGGGCTTGCCGTCGGGGCCGAGAAACCGGTCGGGACGCGCCGCCGCCGGCGCGGTCTCGCGGCCGTCGAAGGTGACGACGCGATGTTCCGCCGCCGACCAGTAGACGAGAAAGGCGCCGCCGCCGAGGCCCGAGGATTGCGGCTCGACCAGGTTGAGGACGAGCTGCGTCGCGATCGCCGCATCGACGGCGCTGCCGCCGCGGCGGAGCATGTCGCGGCCCGCCGCCGCCGCCAGCGGATTGGCCGCCGCTACCATGTCGCTGTGGCCGAAGGTCGGCGGCTCCGGCGTCGTGACGGTGCGCCCCTCCGGCGGCGGCGCCTCGAGCGGCGCTTGCGCCCGCGCCGGGACGGCAACGAGGAGAAGGAGGGCGAGGAGCGCGGCGGCTTTCATCGCGGGCGATCGTTCCACGCGCGGCGCGCCCGGCGCAAGCGCCTCGGTTGTGTCGCGGGCGGCCCTCGGCCACAATCGGCGCATGCCGATCGAGCCGGGCGCGCGCAATCTCATCACCGATGTCGCCGGCATTCGCGTCGGCAATGCCGCCGATGCGGCAAGGGTCACCGGCGTCACCGTCGTCATCGCCGATC
>DASQSR010000596.1:0-2717 GCA_035642295.1 Allostellaceae bacterium
GCAGAGCTCGTCATCATGCTCCGGCGGCAGGTCGACGATGATGAGGCCGTCGACGCCGGCGGCCTTGGCGGCGGCGAGGAAGCGGTCGGTGCCGAAGCGGAAGATCGGGTTGAAGTAGCCCATCAGCACGACGGGCGTCGCTGCGTCGCGCGCGCGAAACTCGCGGACGATGTCGAGCATCTTGGCCAGCGTCATGCCCGCCTTGAGCGCGCGCAGTCCCGCCGCTTGGATTGACGGCCCATCGGCCATCGGGTCGGAGAAGGGCATGCCGATCTCGATGAGATCGGCGCCGCTCCCCGGCAGCTCCGCCAGCAGCCGTGCGAAGCTCGCGGCATCGGGATCGCCGCAGGTGAGATAGGGGATCAGCGCGGCGCGCCCTTCCGCGCGCAGCGCGGCGAAGCGGCGCTCGATGCGGCCTTCGCCCGGCGCCGCGCTCACAGCGCCACTCCGAGCGTCTTGGCGACGCTGTCGATGTCCTTGTCGCCGCGACCAGAGAGATTGACGACGACCAGATTGTCCTTGGGCAGGCGCGGGGCCAGCTCCGCCACATGTGCCAGCGCATGCGCCGATTCCAGCGCCGGGATGATGCCCTCGAGCCGCGTGCAGAGCTGAAAGGCGGCGAGCGCGGCGCGGTCGGTCACCGCGACGTACTCGACACGCTTCTGGTCGTAGAGCCACGCATGCTCGGGCCCGATGCCGGGATAGTCGAGTCCGGCGGAGATCGAATGCGCGTCGAGGATCTGCCCGTCCTCGCTCTGCAGCAGATAGGTCTTGTTGCCGTGGAGCACGCCCGGCGAGCCGCCGTTGAGCGAGGCGGCGTGCTTTCCGGTCTCGAGTCCGAGCCCCGCCGCCTCGACGCCGACGAGGCGCACCGCCGAGTCGTCGAGGAAGGGATGGAACAGCCCCATGGCGTTGGAGCCGCCGCCGATGCAAGCGACGAGCGTGTCGGGAAGCCGGCCTTCCGCCCGCTGCATCTGCCGGCGCACTTCCTCGCCGATGATGCATTGGAAGTCGCGCACCATCGCCGGATAGGGGTGCGGGCCCGCCACCGTGCCGATGATGTAGAAGGTGTCGTCGACATGGGCGACCCAGTCGCGCAGCGCCTCGTTCAGCGCATCCTTCAAGGTGGCGGTGCCGGAATGCACCGGCCGCACCTCGGCGCCCAGCAGCTTCATGCGGAAGACGTTGGGCCGCTGCCGCTCGATGTCGGTGGCGCCCATATAGACGACGCAAGGCAGGTCGAAGAGGGCGCAGACGGTGGCGGTGGCGACGCCGTGCTGGCCGGCGCCGGTCTCGGCGATGATGCGGCGCTTGCCCATGCGCCGCGCCAGCAGGATCTGCCCCATGGTGTTGTTGATCTTGTGCGCGCCGGTGTGGTTGAGGTCCTCGCGCTTCAGGTAGATCTTGGCGCCGCCGAAATGGCGGGTGAGGCGCTCGGCGAAGAACAGAGGGCTCGGCCGACCGACATAATGTTCGAGATAGTAGCCGAGCTCGGCGGCGAACCCCGCATCGGCCTTGGCCGCGGCATAGGCCCGCTCCAGCTCCAATACCAGCGGCATCAAGGTCTCGGCGACGTAGCGGCCGCCATAGGCGCCGAAGCGGCCGCCATCGTCGGGGCCGCCGCGATAGGTGTTGGGAGAGGCCATGAACCTGAGCTTACCGTCCTTGCCGTGCCGGAGCCGCCTCTTTTAGCGCACGAGCGACCGGGCACTCAAATCGGCAGACGAGGCGGCAGCGATGATCGGCCCGGCAGTTCCGCATCGGCAAGCCTTGCCCAGTGTCCCCCGCGCCCGGCGCGCGGCGGCGCCGCGCCTCTGGCATGGCGGTTGCTTTGCCGCGGTTGGATCGTGTGACGGGAGAGGAAAGGATGTGGCACCGGCGTCAGGATCTGGCTTTGCTCGGCGCGGGAGTGCTGCTGGCGCTCGCCGCAGGGGCGGCGCCTGCCCGGGCCCAGTTCTACAGCCTCGAGGGTCGCTTCCAATGCCTCGATCATCCCGGGGCGGTGTGCTTCGATGCCACCTCGGACGCGCCGCCGCCGCCGCTGGCGCGGCGGCGACCGGCTCCTGTCGAGACCGGCGCCGCGCCGCATGCGAAGGCCGAGCGGCCTGAGAGGCTGGCGGCCATCGAGCCCTCCGCCGGACAGGACCCGCTGCAGCCGGTGATCGCCCGCCTCGAAGCCCGCGAGCCGCGCCCCGAGGATATCGTGGTGCTGCGCCGCCTGGCGCGCCGCGGCGACAAGCGCGCCGTCGAGCTGCTCGCCTGGGCCAATCTCAAGGGTATCGGCGTCCCGCCCGACCCGACCGAGGCCTATCTCCTCTATGGCACCGCCGCCAGCCTGGGCGTCCGCCATGCCAAGCAGAACCAGGCGGTCGTCTACGAGACGATGATGACGCCCGATCAGCGCCAGCAGGCGCTCGACATCGAGAACGAGGTGATGCTGCCGTCGCCGCGGTAGGGTCGACCTGTCAGAGCTCGTTTGCCCGCGCCAGGAACGCCGCGATCTTTTCCGGGTCCTTGACGCCGGGCGCGCGCTCGACACCGGACGAGACGTCGATCATGGTCGCATGGGTCGTGCGCACTGCGGTTGCCAGATTGTCCGGCGTGAGCCCGCCTGACAGCATCCACGGCACCGGCCAGCGCCTTCCGCCCAGCAGCTTCCAGTCGAAGACGAGGCCGTTGCCGCCGGGCACGGGAGCGTCCTTCGGCGGCTTGGCGTC
>DASQSR010000597.1:0-14205 GCA_035642295.1 Allostellaceae bacterium
GATGCGTGCCCATCACGGACCCACCGTGCGCGGCTTCTGGTGGGGGCTGCCGTCCGGCGCGCACACCGCCGACCGCGCCTTGGCGCAGCTGCCGCGCTATTTCCGCTCGCGCCTCGACGAGCTGGGCATCGATTTCGCCCAATGCTACACGACGCGCGGCCTCAGCCATGTCTATTTTCCCGACGAGGCGGCGCGGCGCGCGAGCTGCCGCGCGCTCAACATGCTCTATGCCGAGATGTTCGCCGATGTCGGCGACCGGCTGCGGCCGGTGGCGGTGATCCCGACCTATACGCCGCAGGAAGCGATCGAGGAGCTCGAATTCGCCGTCACGGAGCTCGGCCACAAGGCGGTGATGATCGGCACCGAGCTGCGCGGCCCCGGACGGGCGGCCGCCGCCGGCGAGGATCCGTTTCTCTCGCCGCCGCAGGCGACGCGCTCGATCGTCATGGACTCGCCCCATGACTACGATCCCTTCTGGCGCAAATGCATCGAGCTCAAGGTGACGCCGGTCTGCCACACCTCGTCGCGCGGCATCGGCTATCGCGCCTCGCCGAGCAATTACGTCTTCAATCATCTCGGCGATTTCGCGGCCGGCGCCGAGTTCTTCTGCCGCTCGCTGCTGTTCGGCGGCGTCACCCGGCGCTTCCCTGAACTCTCCTTCGGCTTCCTCGAAGGCGGCGTTACCTGGGCGGTCAATCTCCTCAACGACATCGTCGAGCATTGGGAGAAGCGCAATGTGGCGGCGATGACGAAGAACCTCGATCCGGGGCTGCTCGACCTCGACCTGCTGGAGCGGCTCTTCCGCGATTTCGGCAGTCCGCGCCTGGCGCCGGAGCGCATCCGCGCCAACCCGCACGGCAATTTCATGGTCGAGCGGCCGGAGCGCTTCGACGAGTTCGCCGCTTGCGCGCTCACCGAGCTGCGTCAGCTGCGCCGGCTTTTCGTCGATCCCTTCTATTTCGGCTGCGAGGCGGATGATCGCATGGTCGCGGTCGCCTTCAACCGCCGCCTCAATCCGCTGGGAGCGGCGTTGAAGCCGGTCTTCGGCTCCGACATCGGCCACTGGGACGTGCTCGACGCCGCCAGCGTCCTCACCGAGGCGTGGACCCTGGTGACGGCGAAGCTGCTGACGCCAGAGGATTTCCGCCAGCTCACCTTCGTCAATCCGGCGATGCTGCACCTTTCGATGAATCCCGACTACTTCCGCGGCACGGTGGTCGAGGACGCGGCCGCTGCCTTGCTGCGGCAGCGACCACAGGCGGCAGAGGCGCCGGAAGCGGCCGCCGAGTAAGCCGCTACCGGCGGCGGCTTCAGGCGTTCGGATCGGCGTGCGAGCCTAGCTTTGGGCGCCGGTGCCGGAGCCGAGCCGGTCGCGCTCGTAGCCGGCGACGCGCTTATAGGCATCGGTAATGGCCACCAGCTCGGCGCGGCTGATGACGTCGTCGATCGAAGCAAAGGGCTTGTCGCCGGTGCGCTTATGCACCTCGCCGAGGATCCAGTCGGGCGGCGTCGTCCGATTGGTGCGCACGACTTTCGCCGTCGCCTCGAGCCGCCGCGCCTCGTAGGCCGCGAGCGCCGCTTCGGGCTCGCCGTCGGCGGCAAGGCAGTCGGCCAGCGCGCGGGCGTCGAGGATCGCCTGGCCGGCTCCGTTCGAGCCGCGCGGATACATCGGATGCGCGGCATCGCCGAGCAGCGTCACCCGGCCGAAGCTCCAGCGCGGCAGCGGGTCCTTGTCGACCATGGGGTATTCGAGCGCGACCTCGGCCTGGCGCAGGAATTGGGGCACGTCGAGCCAGTCGAAATGCCAGTCCTCCATCGGCCCGATGAAGTCCTCGAGCCGCCCGGAACGCGCCCAGTTCCAGCGCTCGTAACGCGGCGTCTCGATCTCGACGACCCAATTGACGAACTGGCGCCGGTCGCGATCGATATCGTGCCGGATCGGATAGATCACGATCTTGGCATGGGTGAACCAGCCGCAGCGGATCATGGTGGCGCCGCCGAGGATCGGCGGCCAGCGCGTGACGCCGCGCCACATGTTGACGCCGGAATAGATCGGCTCCCCCTCTTCGGGATAAAGCTGCTTGCGCAGCGCCGAGTGAATGCCGTCGGCGCCGATCACGGCGCGGCCTTTTTGCGGCGGCAGCGCCGCGCCGGTGTCGCTGCGGCGGAACTGGGCCGTGCCGTCCGCCGCCGCGCCGATGCATTGCCAGCCGAGATGGAGCCGCTCGGCGCCGGCGGCGGCGATGAAGGCGTCGCTCAGCACGCGATGGAGATCGGCGCGATGGATCGAGATCTGCGGCCAGCCATAGCCGGCGGCACGGCCGAGCGGCTCCTTGTAGATGAGCTGGCCGAAGCGGTTGAAGAACGCCGCCTCCGATGTGAGCACGCCCAGCCCGGCGAGGTCTTCCTCGAGCCCGAGCGCGGCCAGCTCCTTCATCGCGTGCGGCAGCAGGTTGATGCCGACGCCGAGCGGCTTCAATTCGGGTGCCGCCTCGAAGACGCGGCAGGGAATGCCGGCGCGGTGCAGCATGAGCGCGAGCGTCAGCCCGCCGATGCCGCCGCCGATGACGAGCACATCCTCCATCAGCGTCCCCGGAACACCGGAGGCCGCTTTTCGACGAAAGCCTTCACCCCTTCGAGGTGATCCTCGGTTGCCGCCGCGGCGGCGAGCCCCTCGGCCTCGCGATGCGACTGCTCGTCCCAGGAATTCTCGAGCGAAGCGCGGATCAGTTGCTTCGCCCGGGCAAGCGCGACGGTCGGCCCGTCGGCAAGCCGGCGTGCGATCGCCATCGTCTCTTCGGCGAGCCGGACGCGGGGCACGACCCAGTTGAGGATGCCGATCTCGCGCGCCCGCTCGGCGCCGAAGCGCTCGCCCAAGAGCGCGATCTCGAGCGCACGACGCTCGCCGACAATGCGCGGCAGGAAGTAGGTGGCGCCGCCATCGGCCGAGAGACCGATATGGCGATAGGCGAGCGTGAAGAACGCGTCTTCGGCGGCGATGGCGAGATCGGCGGCGAGAACGAGGCTGAGGCCGAAGCCGGCGGCGGCGCCTTGCACCGAGGCGAGCACCGGCTTCCCCATGCGGCGGAGGTGGTAGATCGTCTGATGCGCTTTGACGACGCGCATCTCGAGCCGGGCGACATGGCCGGCGCGATCCTCCTCGAGCGATTTAAGGAAGCCCTTGATGTCGCCGCCGGCCATGAAATGCTCGCCGGCGCCGCGCAGCACGACGCAGCGCACCGCGGGGTCGCGCTCGAAGCGGCCGGTCGCCTCGATCAGTCCCTCGGTCATTTCCGGCGTGAGCGCGTTGAGCGCTTCGGGGCGGTTGACGGTGATGCTGCCGATCCCGTCCTTGACCTCGCTCAGCACAGGCTCCGTCATCGGCTCTCTCCCGGTCTTTGCCACGGCCCCCAATACAGCATGTCCCGCCGGAGGGCGCCAGACGCATGTCGCGCTTGCGTTTTGCCGCAAGCGACGCGAGGCTGGCGCTAACGCCAATCACGGGGAAAGCCGCATGCTGACGACACGGTTCACCAGGGCCTTCGGGGTCGAGCACCCCATCGTGCAAGGCGGCATGCAGTGGGTCGGCCGGGCCGAACTCGTCGCCGCGGTCGCCAATGCCGGGGCGCTCGGCTTTCTCACCGGCCTCACCCAGCCGACGCCCGAGGATCTCGCCATGGAGATCGAGCGCTGCCGCGGCATGACCGACAAGCCCTTCGGCGTCAACCTCACCATCCTGCCGACGATCAAGCCGGTGCCCTATGACGAGTACATGGACGCGATCATCCGATCGGGCGTCAAAATCGTCGAGACCGCGGGCAACAATCCCGAGAAATACATCCCCGTCTTCAAGCAGGCGGGCGTCAAGATCATCCACAAATGCACCGCGGTGCGGCACGCCTTGAAGGCGGAGCGTCTCGGCGTCGACGCGGTATCGATCGACGGCTTCGAATGCGCCGGCCATCCCGGCGAGGACGATATCCCGGGCCTCGTGCTCATCCCGATCACCGCCGACAGGCTCCAGATTCCGTTCATCGCCTCGGGCGGCTTTGGCGATGCGCGCGGCCTCGTCGCCGCGCTGGCGCTCGGCGCCGACGGCATCAACATGGGCACGCGCTTCATGGCGACGAAAGAGGCGCCGATCCACGACAAGGTGAAGGAGCGGCTGGTCGCCAGCGACGAGCGGCAGACCGCGCTGATCTTCCGCACCATGCGCAACACGGCGCGCGTCCACAAGAACGGCATCGCCGACACGGTGATCGAGATCGAGCGCCGGCCCGGCAGCAGCTTCGAGGACGTGCGCAACTTCGTCGCCGGCGTCAAGGGCCGGCACGTGCTCGAAGCCGGCGAGCTCGATTACGGCATCTGGTCCGCCGGGATGGTGCAGGGGCTCATTGACGACGTGCCGAGCGTCGCCGAGCTCGTCCACCGCATCGTCCGCGAGGCCGAGGCGATCATCGATGGCCGCCTCGCCGGCATGAGGCGCGAGCGCGCGCAGGCGGCGGAGTAGATTGCTGCAATTCCGGCGTTGCGTCCTGCGGCGCGCCGCCTACGCGCCCGCCTGCAGCGCCTCCCAGACGCGCCGGGGCGTCGCCGGCATGTCGATGTGGCGCAGGCCGGTCTTGCGGTGGAGCGCGTCGACCAGGGCGTTGATCACCGCCGGCGGCGCGCCGACCGCCCCGGCCTCGCCGGCGCCCTTGACGCCGAGCGGATTCGCCTTGCACGGCACGTTATGCGTCGCGAAAGAGAAGGACGGGAGATCGTCGGCGCGCGGCATGGTGTAGTCCATGAAGGAACCGGTGACGAGCTGGCCGCTGGCGGGATCGTAGACGGTGTGCTCGAACAGCGCCTGGCCGATGCCCTGCACCACGCCGCCATGGACTTGGCCCTCGAGCATGATCGGGTTGATGGTGCGGCCGAAATCGTCGACGATGGTGTAGCGGACGACGCTGGTGACGCCGGTCTCGGGATCGATCTCGATCTCGCAGATGTGGCAGCCGTTCGGGAAGGTCGCCGCCGGCGGCACGCGCAGGCGGGTGACATCGAGGCCGGGAGTCATGCCGGGCGGCAGGCGCTGCGGATCGCGGGACGCCTTCGCGACCTCGAAGAGATCGAGCTTCAGGTCGGTGCCGGGCACGATGAACTCCGCCTCGGCGAACTGTACGTCGGCGGCCGAGGTCTCGAGCAGATGCGCGGCGAGCGCGCGGCCCTTCTCGATCACCTCTTGCGAGGCTTCGAGCAGCGCCGAGCCTGCGACCGGCAAGGCCCGCGAGCCGCCGGTGAGCCCCACCGGCGTGCGGTCGGTGTCACCCATCACCACCTCGATCCGGTCGGGATCGACGCCGAGCTGGTCGGCCACCACTTGCTTGTAGGCGGTGATGAGGCCGGTGCCGTATTCGACATTGCCCATGACGAGCTCGATGTGCCCTTCCTTGAACTCGATCGAGGCGGTCTCCGGCAGGCCGCCGCCGCAGCGCTCGGTATAAGTCGCCATGCCGATGCCGCGCAGCCTGCCACGCCGCTCGCTCTCGGCGCGGCGCTGGGCAAACCCGTTCCAGTCCGCCGCCTGCATGCCGAGATCCATCACTCGCTCGAACTCGCCGGAATCGATGACGAGCTTGGTCGCCGAGGTGTAGGGCATGGCGTCGGGCGGAATGAAGTTGGCGCGCCGGATCGCGTCTGGCGCGAGCCCCATGTCGCGGGCCGCGGCGTCGACGAGCCGCTCCATCAGATAGGCTGCTTCCGGCCGACCGGCGCCGCGATAGGCGCAGACCGGCACGGTGTTGGTGCAGATGCCCTTGACGTTGATGTGGATCGCCGGGGTGGTGTAGAGGCCGGAGACGAGGTCCGAGGAGCGCGTCGGGATGAAAGGGCCGAGCGGCGAGAGATAGGCGCCGAGATTGGCGAGCGTGGTGACGCGCAGGCCCAGGAACCGGCCCTTCTCGTCCATCGCCAGCTCGGCGCGGGTGACGTGATCGCGGCCCTGATTGTCGGAGACGAAGCCCTCCGAGCGGTCCGATTGCCACTTCACCGGGCGCTTCAGCTTCCGGCTCGCCCAGACCGCCAGCGCCTGCTCGGGATAGACGAACGCCTTCATGCCGAAGCCGCCGCCGACATTGGGCGTCACCACGCGCAGCTTGGCCTTGCCGATCTTGAGGATGACCTCGGCGACGGGATCGCGCACGAGGTGCGGGCCCTGCGTCGTGGTATAGAGCGTCGAGCGGTCGGTCGCGGGATCGTAGTCGGCCAGCGCGTTGCGCGGCTCCATGGAATTGGCGACGACGCGGTTGTTGACGATCTCGAGCGTGGTGACGTGCTTGGCGGCGGCGAAGGCGGCAGCCGTGGCCTTCGCGTCCGTCATGTCGTTGTCCCAGTCGAAGACCAGGTTGCCGGGAATGTGGTCGAAGAGCTGCGGCGCACCGGGCACGAGCGCCGCGCGGGAATCGACCACCGCCGGCAGCTCTTCATAGTCGAGCTCGATCGCTTCGGCGGCATCGCGCGCCGCGGCGAGCGTCTCGGCGACGATGAACGCCACGGGCTGGCCGACATGGCGGAGCTTGCCGATGGCCAGCAGCGGACGCGGCGTGTCGTGCCGCGGCTTGCCGTCGCGACTGGTCAGCGGATGAACGCAGGGGACGTCGCCGAGCTTCTCCGCCGCGACCTCCGCCCCGGTCAGCACCAGCAGCACGCCCGGCAGCCGGCGCGCCGCCGCGGCGTCGACCCGGGTGAGCCGGGCATGCGCCACGGGCGAGCGCAGCACGGCGGCATAGGCCATGCGCGGCAGAGAAATATCATCCGTGTAGCGGCCCTGGCCCCGGAGCAGCCGCAGGTCCTCGTACCGCCGCAGCGGTTGACCGATGCCGAATTTCACGGGCGCGATCTCCCTTTCCTGTTCCGAGGAGAGATGCCGCGCTTTCACCGCGATTTCAAGCGGGCGCCGCTCAGGGCGCCTGATTCGCGTGGTCGACCTGCCAGCCCTGAAAGAGCTGAATGCCCATCGCCTGCCCGACCCGGATCGCCTCGCGCCGGCCGCAGCGCGTCAGCACGATCCGGCCCTTGCCGCAATCGGCGATCGCCGCGCACAGCTCGCGCAACGTCTTGTCGTCGAGCTGCAGCAGCGCATCGTCCCAGACGACCTTGACGTAGTCGACATCGAACCGCCGGAAATTGATGAAGGGCAGCGCCTTGTAGAGCACGCCGTCGAGGCAGCGCTGGTAGCCGCGGCGCTTCAGCCCCTCGGAGAGGGTGAGGAAGGCGGGCAGGTCCGACCAGAGATCGGCGAGCTGAATTTCGAGGATGAGGCGGTCGCGCCAATCGGTCGGCCGCTGCCCGTCGAACGTGGCGAATTCCGGCGAGAGCAGGGTCGAGAGATTGACGTTGACGCTGAGCGGGCGGTGGAAGTGGAGGTGGTCGCGCAGCAACGTCGTCAGCATATAGCGGTCGAGCCAGCGCATCAGATAGAAAAAGAGCTGCCGGTCCTTGGCCAGGTCGAAATTGTCACCAATGGCGCTGCGCAGCTTGTCGATCGAGAAGAAGAATTCGTCGAAACGCGGTTGCGCCGGCTTGCCCGGCACCATTTCCCAGACCGTCTGCCGCCGTCCCATGGTGGAGAGATCGATGCGGTTCATCGCGGCGATGAGGTCGCTCGCCCGCGCGGAATCGAGGGGGCCGGTCTCGCCGCTTGCGGCGAGGTTCACCGGGGGCGGGCGCGTATTGCGCAGCTTCGCCTCGCTCTCGCGGATCTCCTCGAGCGCGGCGAGGAAGTCCGGATGGTTCACTTCGAGATCGTAGGCGACGCAGAAATCCGCCTGCTCGGCGCCTTCGCGCGCCAGCGGATCGTCATTGAAGAGATAGCGCAGCAGTTCCGTCGTCTCGTCGATCGCTTTGCGCGTGATGCCTTTGCAGACCATGACGACGTCGCCGTTGCGCAGCTGGAAGAGCCGGCCGGGATACTGGTCGAGCACTTCCTGCAGCATGTTGGCGACGATCTGCAGGTGCTTGTCGCGGCGATGCGAGCGCTGCAGCCGCGACAGGCGGAAGATGAGGGCGCGCTGCCCGGAGCGCAGCTCGGCGACCTGCTGGAGATAGGCGTAGAGCATCTCCTCGCCGGGAATCGCCGGACGCATCGGCGTTGCCGCCGCCGATTTCACGCCATAGGGCGCAGCGCCTCGGGACGCGCCGGTCAGGCCTGGGCGAAGGTTGGGCATGCCCTTCCTCTTGGGCCTCGGGCAAGGGACGCGAGGCGAATCGCGATGCTGCCGTATCGCGGTTAAGGTTTGGCTAAGGCGAAGCCCGAGGCGCTGGAGTTTCCGCACGTCCGGACAATCCGAGGAATTCACTCCCAGGTAACCATGATCTGCTAGGTCTCGGCGATGGCCCCTGTCGCCCAAGCGCCACTCCGCATCCGTCCGGCACGTCCCGACGACATTCCCGCCGCCTACGCCATGAAGCGCGCGCTCGCCGTCGCCGAGGGCCATGAGGGGGTGCTGCGCGCCAGCGAGCAGGATTGGCGGCGCGATGCCTTCGGCTCTGCGCCGCGGTTCCGCTGCATCGTCGCCGAGGCGGGTGCGACCCTCGTCGGCATGGCGACCTACAGCGAGGTCTACATGACCGCTCTGGCCGCGCCGATCTTTTCGATCCAGGACCTCTATGTGGCGCCTGAGAGCCGCCGGCTCGGGGCCGGCCGTGGGCTCGTGGCCGAGGTCGCCGCGGTGGCGCTCGAGCGCGGCATCCCGCTCATCGAACTCGCGGTGATGGACAAGAACCCGGCGCGACAGTTCTACCGCCGCCTGGGCTTCCAGCATCTCGAAGAATGTCTCACCTATGCCGTCGGCGGCGAGCCTATGCTGGCGCTGGCGGCGGCGCGCGGTCGCGGCGCGGCGGGGATGAAGCGTAAAACAAGCATTAACCACTAAGCGATACTCTCGTCGCCGACGAAGGCCTGGTGAGCGGACCCGATGCTGAAGCGCCTGTTGGCGACCATGTCGCCCTCCTACCGGGCAATCGACTGGTTCATCCCGGATACGCTGAAGACCGATGCGGCGACGCTGGGGCGGGCGCGAATCTTCGTCTTCAGCCATCTGTTCGGCCCCGCACTCGGCCAGAGCATCAGCGTCTATCTCTGGCTCCTCGATCCGCATCCCGGCTACGCCTGGTGGGTGATTGTCAGCCTCATCACCTCGTTCTGGCTGCTGCCCTTCGCGCTCAAGTTCACCGGCCGCCTCGTCCCGCTCGCCTTCTTCACCGTCGAAGACCTGACCTTCGTCACCCTCTTCGGCTCCTATCAATATGGCGGCGTCAGCTCGCCCTTCCTGCCGTGGCTGCTCAACGCGCTGCTGCTCGCCTTCTTCTATCTCGGCGACCGGCCGAAGCTGCGCTACAGCGTGCTCGCCATGTTCTCGCTGAACGTGCTCGGCTTCTATATCGTCTACGCTTTCAACGGCAGCTTTCCCGAGCGGGTGCCGATCGAGAAGATGTCGGGTCTGGGCATCACCTCGGTGCTCTCGGCGACGGTCTACATGTCGATGATGGCGCTCTACTACGCCAGCCTCGTCGCCTCCCAGTCCGAGATCGAGAAGGAGGTGCAGAAGCATCGCGCAACCGCCATCCAGCTGCGCGAGACCAAGGAGGAAGCCGAGAAGGCCAACCAGCAGAAATCGGAATTCCTGGCCAAGATGAGTCATGAGCTGCGCACGCCGCTGAACGCCGTCATCGGCTACAGCGAGATGCTGCTCGAGGACGCCGAAGCGGACGGCCGGAAAGCGCAGCAGATCGCCGATCTCCGCCGCATCAACAGCGCCGGCAAGCACCTGCTGTCGCTGGTGACCGACGTGCTCGACCTGTCCAAGATCGAGGCCGGCAAGATGGAGCTGGTGGCCCAGCCCTTCGATCTCAGCGGCTTCATCGACGACGTGATCGCCACCTGCCGGCCGCTGGTGATGGACAAAGGCAACGAGTTCGTGATCGAGCGTTCCCCCGAGCTCGGCATGGTCATCGGCGACCAGACCAAGCTGCGCCAGGCGGTGCTCAATCTCCTCAGCAATGCCGCGAAGTTCACCAAGGCGGGCCAGGTTTCGCTTGCCGTCTCGCGCGAGACGGCGGCCGAAGGCGACTGGATCCGGATCGCGGTGCGCGACACCGGCATCGGCATCAGCCGCGAGAATCTGCCGAAGCTGTTCCAGAACTTCAATCAGGCCGAGGCGTCGACCGCCAGCCGCTATGGCGGCACCGGCCTCGGGCTCGCCTTGAGCCAGAAGCTGTGCCGCATGATGGGGGGCGAGATCACCGTCGAGAGCGCCCCGGGAAACGGCTCCTGCTTCACCATCCGCGTTCCCGCCATCATCGCCGCCAGCGCGCCGCGAGCCTCGGCCGCGGCGACGGAGCCCGACCGCGCGCTTCAGTCGGCTGCCGCGCGATAGCCTCGCGACCCGCTAGCCGCGGGCGAGGCGGTCCATGTACCAGCCCTGGAAGAGCGCAATGCCCGCTGCCTGCCCGAACGCCACCGCTTCGGCGCGCTCGCAGCGCATGAGGATGACGCGCACCGGCGCTATCCGCTCGAGCGCCTGGCGGAACTCCTCCGCGCCCTCGTCCGTGAGCTCCAGCAGAGCGTCGTCCCAGACCAGCTTCAGGTAGTCGACGCCGAGGCGCTTCGGGTCGATCAGCGGCAGTGAGCGAAAGCGCACGGCATCGAGCAGCAGCCGGTGTCCGTGCTGCTTGGCCATGTTCTCAGCGAAAAGGTAAGCGCCGAAATCCGACCAGATGTCGGCAAGCTGCAGCTCCAGCAGGATGTTGCCGCGGGCGCGCACCGGCAGATGCTCCTCGAAATCGGAGAATTCCGGCGACAGCAGGGTCGCGACGTTGACGTTGAGGCTGATCCCGTGCGCGCCCACCGGGTAGTCGCGGGCGAGCAGCCAGAGCACGCGGCGGTCGAGCGCCTGCGTCAGATATTGGAACAGCCAGCGATCATTGCCGAGGTGATATTCGGGCGCCAGCGCCTGGCCCAGCTCCTCGATCGAGACGAAGATCTCGTCGAAGAGCGGCTGCGCGACGGCCCCCGGCGACAGGGACCAGACGGTCTGCCGCCGCAGTACGCTCGAGAGATCGGCGCGATTGACGATGCCGAGAATGTCGCCGAGATGCTCGGGACCGAGCGGGCGCCGCCGCGAAGGTCGGGGATCGGCGCGGGTGGGGACCGCCGCCGCCCGCTGCCGCGCCTCGGCCTCGCGCAGCCGTTCGACCTGGGCGAGGAAGCGGTCGTAATCATGCTCGAGATCGAACAGCGAGCAGAACGCGCTGCCGCCGTCGTCATGCTTCGCCAGCGGATCCTCGCCGAAGAGATAGCGGATGAGATCCACCGTGCCCTCGAGCGTCTTGCGTCGGGCGCCCTTGCAGATGAGGACGATGTCGCTGTTGGCGAGGCGGAACAGCCGGCCCTCGAAGCGCTGGACCAGCTCGTCCAGCATGTTGGCGACGATCTGCAGGTGCTTGTCGCGGCGGTGATGGCGCTGCAGCCGCGACAGATGGAAGTGGAGCGCCCGCTGGCCCGAGCGCACCTCGGCAAGGCGCCGCAGGTGGCGCAGCAGCTGCACTTCCGCGGCCGGCGCTTTGGCTTCGGTGCTGCTTTCAACCATCGCTCTGGGCTCGGCCGCCCCCGCCCCGGCTCCGCGCCTCAGGCGCTCTTGGCCAGGAGAAAGGAGACTTTGGTCCTGAGTTCGTCCGGCGAGATCGGCTTGACGATATAGGCGGGAACGCCAGCTTGCTTGGCGGTAGTGACCGAGCCGGCGTCGGCGCGCCCGGTGAGCATGAGGAAGGGGAGCGCAGGCTTCATCGCGTGGACGCGGTCGAAGAACTCGATGCCCGACATGCCCTGCATGTTCCAGTCGCAGATGATGAGATCGCAGCCGAAAGGCGCCTGCTCGAGCTGCTCCAGCGCCGCTTCGCCGCCATCCGCCTCGATCAGGTTGACGATTTTCAGGCGGGCGAGCATGCGGCGGATCAGCACGCGCATGGTCTGATCATCATCGACGACCATCACGGTCTTGTCTTCCAGACTCCCGGCGCCGCTCATCTCCCGCTCCCGCACGGCCTCAACGATCGAATGGGGCACGTTCCCGCGCCGCGGCGGACGGGCCGCAGACGGCATTAAACGTCACCCAGCTTAAGCATTTGCGAAGAGCAGGCCGCGCGCACCCATTCGCTGAATCGTCGCTGCAGACGAGACGATCGCTAAAGAAATCCCGGAATACAGCGAACATTTGCGTAAAATTTTCGTCAATTTCCTTAAGTAAATCGCAAGCTTTTACCACTTCTTTACGAGTCACGGTGATAATCCTTAACGCGTAGGGGCCGGACCGAGCAGTCGGTCAACAAGGGCCCGGCGAATGGCGAGGGGGTTCTCCGTCGCAGCGGCAACGCCGCGCGGCGGACGCGAAGCAAGCAAGCGGAAGGACCGGGATTATGCCGTTTACCAATGAGACAGCGACGCCGGTGGAGGCCTTGACCGGCAGCCTGCGCGACTATCGCGACCCGCACGGCGCCGACCTGATCGGCCGGGTCGAGCAGTTCTTCCGCTGGCAGGATCTGCGCCGTCAGCACCATCTCTGGCCTTACTCCCGCGCCACCGACGAGGCGCCGAAATCGGTGTGCGCCGCCCGCGAGGACACCGGCGAGCGCATCGGCGGCATCAATTTCGGTTCGCAGGATTATCTGAGCCTCGCCTCGCACCCGGCGATCAAGGAGGCCGCCAAGGCGGCGGTCGACGAGTACGGCGTCCACAGTGCCGGCTCGGCCGCCTTCATCGGCAACACCCCATATTCGCTGGCCCTCGAGCGCAGCATCGCCGACTTCCTCGGCATGGAGCATGCGGTGCTCTATCCGACCGGCTGGGCCGCAGGTTTCGGCGTGATCAAGGCGCTGGTGCGGCCCGACGACCACGTGGTGATGGACGGTCTCTGCCACTCCTGCCTGCAGGAGGGCGCATTCGCCGCGACACGCAACGTCCACCTGCACGGCCATCTCAACATCGCCTCGGCGCGCCGCCACCTGACGCGCATCCGTGCGCGCGACACGGACAACGCGATTCTGCTGGTGTCGGAAAGCCTGTTCTCGATGGACAGCGACACGCCCGACATCGCCGCGCTGCAGGATCTCTGCCGCGAGTTCCGGGCGACGCTGCTCATCGACTGCGCCCACGATCTCGGCAATCTCGGCGAGGACGGCCGAGGCCATATGGGGCTGCAGCACATGATCGGCCTTGTCGACATCGTCATGGGCAGCTTTTCCAAGACCTTCGCCTCCAATGGCGGCTTCGTTGCCTGCAACTCGCCGGCGCTGCGCGAATACCTCAAGTACTACAGCGCGCCGGGGACGTTCTCGAACGCGCTGTCGCCGATCCAGGCGGCGATCGTGCTCAAGGCCTTCGACATCGTCAGATCGGCCGAGGGCCGGGCGCTCCGCGCCGCGCTGATGAGCAACATCACGCAGCTTCGCACCAGGCTGCATGAGGCCGGCTTCGAGGTCACCGGCGAGCCGTCGGCGATCGTGCCGGTGATGATGCGCGAAGAAGGGCTGGCGCGCCTGGTGGCGAGCCGGCTGCCGGCACACGGCGTCGTCGCCAATCTCGTCGAGTACCCCGCCGTCGCCAAGGGCGCCGCACGCTTCCGCTTCCAGGTGATGGCCAATCACGACAAGAGCAACATCGACGAGGTCGTCGTCCGGCTGCGCGCCGCCTATGAAGAGGCATGCCAGGCCTACCGGCCGTACCACAAGCTCGTTACTCCGCCCTCGGCAATCAGCGCCGCCGTCGGAGATTGAGCCGGTGAGCACGGGGGCAGACGCCAAAGGCCGCCTGCTCGCGGTCGACGACAGCGCCGATTCCGCCGACCTGGTGGCGCGCATCGCCGCGCGCTGCGGCTTCGAGGCGCAGGCGACCTCGGATCCGACGCGCGTGCGCGCGCTGGTGATGAGCTGGAAGCCCGAGGTTCTGACGCTCGACCTGTGCATGCCCGAGGCCGACGGCATCGACCTTTTGTCGGTGCTGGCGGAGAGCGGCTTCGACGGGCTCCTCGTCATCATCAGCGGCCAGGACGGCTGGTTCCGCAAGGCGGCGAGCCGGCTGGCGGAGACGCGGGGCCTGAAGGTCGTCGACGATTTTCAGAAGCCGGTCGACATCGCCGCGTTGCGCCAGCTGCTGAGCCGGTTGAAACA
>DASQSR010000598.1:0-4422 GCA_035642295.1 Allostellaceae bacterium
CGCCGCACGCCCCATCGCCGCCGGCGCGCGTTCGCGCCGACAAAATGATCACCACAGAGACACAGAGGCACAGAGAAGTGAAGGCGGCGCGCTTCGCGCGCCCGACAGAAACCCTCACTGTCTCTCTGCCTCTGTGGTGAAACTGGCTCTGTGGTGAAACCGAGCTTGCCGCGCGCCCCGGCGGCGGCCTATCTCGCCAGCGCCTCGAGCAGCGGGCCCAGGAACTCGGCATAGGCGCGGCCGCGGCCGACGGCGCTCTGGTAGAGCGGCTGCCGCACCTGCGTCGCGCTCGCCGTCCGGACCCGCCGCTCGGTGCGGTGAAAGGCGAGGCACGCCTCGTCCCAGGCGAGGCCGCAATGCGCGAGGATCCGCCGCGCCTCGCCTTCGAGGTCCGCGACCACGCTCTCGTAGCGGACATCGAGCAGCGTGCCCGGCGGCAGCACGCGGCGCCAATGCGCCATCAGCCGTTCATAGCGCCGGTAATAGCGGCCGAGCTCGCCGAGGTCGTAGGTGTGGTGCTGCTCGCCCGCGAACAGCTTCGCGAAGCACGAGAGGCAGGTGTCCACGGGATCGCGCACCGTATGCACGATCCGGGCGTTGGGCAGCGCCAGGGGAATGAGCCCGGCGAAGTAGAAGTTCGACGGCATCTTGTCGGTGATGCGCGCGGCCTCGGGCGCGAGCCGGCGCAGCTCCGCGACGTACCCCGCGCCGATCTTCGTCAGCGCCGCCGCATCGAGCGCCGGCACGAACTCGGGATAGGGGAGGGGCCCTTGCGGCCCCGGCCCCGTGCCGGCGGCGGTGTCGAGCGTCCTGAGCTCGCCGGCGCCGAACACCTGCGGATGGCTCGCCAGGATCTGCTCGACCAGCGTCGTTCCCGAGCGCGGCATGCCGATGACGAAGATCGGCACTGCCGAGGGATCGCCGCCGAGCCGCGCCTTCTCGGCCATGAGCTCCGGCGTGAACACCGCTTCGATGCGGTCGAAGAACGTCATCATCGCCGCCTCGTCATAGGCGATCTGCGCGCGCCGGAGCCGGTTGCCGCGCCGCAGATGCTCGAAGCTGCGGCCCTGGTCGCCGAGATCGGCATAGGCCTTCGCCAGCGCGAAATCGAGCCGCAGCCGGTCGGTGTCGCTGAGCGGCGTCGCTCCCTGCCGCAGCGCCGCCATCGCCGCGAGCCGCGGATCGCCGGCCGCGAAGGTCAGCGCGTCGGCATAATTGACCCAGACCCCGGCGCTGGCCGGATCGAGCGCCAGCGCCGCCGCGTAGGCCGCGCGCGCCTCGTCGAGCCGGCCCAGCTCCTTCAGCGCGTTGCCGAGGTTGTTGAGCGCGTCCGTGTGGTCGGGGTTGAGCGCCAGCGCGCGGCGGTACTGCGCCAGCGCCCCGGGCGGATCGTTGCGCTCGAAGGCGAGGCGGCCGAGCAGGTTGTGGATGTCGGCGTTGTCGCCGTCGAGCGCCAGCGCGCGCGCCAGCACCTCGGCGGCGTCCTCCAGCCGCTGCCGGTCGAGCAGCACCGTCGCCAGCGGGATCAGCGTCGGGGTCCCATCGCCTTCGATCGCCAGCACGCGGCGCAGCGCCGCTTCCGCCTCGTCGAGACGGTAGAGATCCCTGAGGCAGAGCGCCAGGTTGCGCAGCGTCTCCGGCGCGTCGGGCCGGAGCGCGAGCGCCCGGCGATAGGCCGTCTCGGCCTCATCATACCGCTTCACGTCGCGCAGCGTCGTGGCGAGATTGTTCCAGGGATCGGCGAACTGCGGCCGGAGCTCGGTCGCGCGGCGATACTGCGCCAGCGCCTCCTCGTAGCGCTTCAGCGCGCGCAAGGCGTTGCCGAGATTGCTCCGCGCCTCGGCATAGTCGGGCTTCAGCGCGAGCGCACGCTGGTAGCTTTGCATCGCGCCGTCATAGTCGCCCGTCTCGTAGAGCGCGACGCCGACATTGTTGAGCGCGTCGGCGTAATCGGGCTGGAGCCGCAGCGCACGCTCGCCCTGCTGGATCGCGAGATCCGGCCGCCCGGCGAGGCGGTACATCTCGCCGAGATTGACCGCGAACAGCGCGACCTCCGGCGCCAGCGCCGCGGCGCGCTCGACATGGAGGATCGCCTGCGCCAGCCGGCCGCGCTGATAGGCGATGATGCCGAGCTCGTGGAAGGCCCGCGCCTCGTCCGGCCGTGCCGCGAGGATCTGCTGGATTAGGGCCTCGGCCGCATCGAGCCGACCCGCGCTCCGATGCGCCTCGACGAGGCGCCAGGCCTCCTCGAGCGTCATCGCCCGCTGCACCGCACTCGCCGGTTCCTGCGCCTCGCTCATCGCCGCTTCTATAGCCGATCCGCCGCACCCCATCACGCCCGTCTCCGCGACCGGCCGGCCGGGTCGGCCAGGATGAGGTAAGTTCCTGGTGGCCCCTGGAAGATGCCCGAAAAAAAAGCGCCTCATCCTGAGCCTGTCGAAGGACGCAGGCTCGACGTGCAGCAAAGCTTGTCGGCGCGCAGCTGCTGGGTCTTCCGCACCCCGCATCAATCCGGGCCTCCCGACGGCTGCGGATACTTCGTCTCCGGCAATACGGAGGTGTGTCCCGGACACACTCATCGCTCCCGCACCTGCGAGAACTAGTCTTCGCGTTCTTTGCGGATTAGGTGATCCGGCCAAGTTGTCCGACGCATCCGGCGAGGCCATTTTTTTCTCAACCGCAATGGAGGGCGGCGAAACGATGGTCTGGGTCTTGATGCGCAAGTTCGAGGGCGAGGTGGAGGCGGACGGAGTCTTCATCACGCTCGACGCCGCGAAGCGCGCCGCGCAGCATGCGGTCGATGATTTCGGGCGTGGGATGCGGGAGCCGGGCGGCGAACGCGAACGGCTCGAATGGCGGCGCGACGGCGTCGACGTCTATATTTGCGAGGCGTTCGGCGGCGAGTGCGAGTTCATCATCAACGAGGCGACGTTCGAGTGGTGATCACGGTGCCCTGACGGTTCGCCGCGACAGTGGATCGTGGCGTTTCGCTCGCGACGCTCGAAATCATTCTCGCCGCCCTCAACGCGCACGAGCGCAACCGATGATCTCCCTTTCCCTCCTTGCGGGGGAGGTCGGCATCGCGCCGGCGCCGCGATTGGGCGTAAGCATGTTGAATAGGTTGGATGCCGCTTCCACCGGCCACACGTTTCGACTCGACCCAGGAGGCGATACATGAACAGCAGAGAGGCGATCGAAATCTTGATGGCCATCGCCGCCGCCTATATCGGCAACCTCAGCGACGCCTTGTCCCATGGCCGCAACGTCACCACGGCGACGACGGACGATCAGCTCGAGGACTGGTCCGGCGGCGATCCCTTCGAGCTCGAGCAGTACAAAGAGCTTCGAGACTACCTGCGCGCCAGCGACACGGTGCAGGCGATCCTCGATCAGCGTGGTTGCGATGCTTTCAGCCCGGCCTGCGACGGCTCCTTGACGAGCCTCATCGACATCATCCTCTTCGGCTGACGATCGCTCTTCTCGCGCGCTCAGCCGCCCCCGACCGACGATATTCGCCCTTCGCCTCCCCCTTGAGGGTGAGGTCGGCAGCGCCCGCGCGAGCGCGCAGCGCTCGTCGCACGCAATGCTGGGTCAGGCCGCCTGCGGACAAGGCCTGTCCGGCGCCTTCTCATGACGCTGTTGCGATGAAATCCCCAGGCCCAACCTGGAGAAGATCATTATCCGGCATTTGTCACGTCATGGTAAATTTTTCGTTGTCTCGTTGTAGCGTTTTCCCGCTACACCATGAGCCATAGCCCACGCCCCGGCCTACGGGGGAGCGCCGATCCATATGACGGTGCCAGCTCTGGCCAGCCTCGGCGGCACCAGCAGCGGCAGCCGTCCGTCGGACGCCACGCAGAACGATGGGCCGACGCCGACCTCGAATCCGAAGGCGGCGTAGCGAGATCGACTGACACGTACCCGGGAAGGGGTGGCGCGCGTCGTCTCTTCGCGGAGCAGGATCGAGAGCAAGGACACCCTCGGACGGGATCCATCCGTCGCCGCCCGGGGACAGGAGAACGCGTCCATTGATCTGATCGCCGACTCTCCTTTCAAGCGGCGGGGGAGGGAGGCCGGCGTCGAGAGGGGAAGACATTATGGCGGTTGGATCTGCGACGCTTTCGGGCGGCGACACGGTGTCGTTTACGCTCGATTCTCAACAGATTGCGGCGGTGCAGCAGGCGATCCGGAACCTGGAAACGGCGCATGGCTTCACCAGCGACCAGGTGCGGACGACGATCGGCTCTTTTGCCTCGCCCTCGGCGGAGAACGTCCTCAACCTCGCGGGCGGCACCACGGTCAATGTCCTGCCGGCCTACACCTCCGAGATCATTCTCGACAGCGTCAACGGCAGCGTCGCGACCACCATCAATGTCAGCGCGCCGACGCCGCTGCTCATCGTCGGCAATCAGGGCAACGACA
>DASQSR010000599.1:0-11098 GCA_035642295.1 Allostellaceae bacterium
TCCCGTTTCCCAGCGCAGGCTTCGGAAAAAGCAATAGCCGCCCAGCAGCAATCCCAAGCCGGCAGCGACGGGAAAAATCGGTGAATCGAGCATCAGGCGTCTACCTTAGGGCTCCCTCCGTGACCGAGCCGCGTGAACCCGCCACGGACCGCTCAGCTTGCGCTTAAATCATTAACCATGGGCTACCGGGCCGGGCGCCACGGCAGAGCGGATGCGAAACCGCCCGACGCGAGGGCGATCGGTCTCACGTTGAAGCGGCATCGGCAGGCATTCTACCCTAGATAGATACCACGTCCCGCCTGGCGCGCAAGAATCGGCGCATGAAGACGGCAGCGGCCAGGATATTCAGGGCGGCCGAACTCGTGTCGGCCAGGATCGAGATCCACAGCACCTGGGGCAAGGTCGAGACACCGATCGCCGCCATCAGGCCCAGTTGGATTGCGAGCCTCGCCGGCACCAGGAACCACCCGGGGATCACCCATGCCCGTGCGGCATTCAAGGCTCCAGCGACGCCATTGAGCGTGCCCGCCGCGGCGCTGATGGCGATCAGCAGCAAGGCGAAGGAGAGCTGGCTGTATTTGGGGCCGAGCAGCCAGAGGAATGGTCCCGGCGCAATGAGAGCGGCGATCACGGGCAGAGACGCAAAGGCGATGTTGCCGGCGAGCACCTGCGCGTAAAGCCGCGGCAAGCGACCGGGATCCTGACAGCGGGCGAAGCGCGGCAGCACGATCCCCTGCATGGTCGCCGTCATCGCGGCGAACAACAGGCCGATGCGGCTCAGCGCCCCGAGATTGGCGACGCTTTCCGCCGTGCCGAACAAGCTCAGCAGAAATACCGATATCTGACCCTGGAAAGCATAATAGAGCTCATTCGACCATTGCCGTCTGGCGACCGTCCGCATCTCCGCGGCGATGACGGCATCGGGCGGCACGGACAGATTGACGTTACGCGAGCACCATCGCCTGATCACGCGCCACTGCGCGAAGGCGACGGCGACCGCGATCACCATGGCGAGCGGGGTGTCGAGAAAGATCAGGGAGGCGGCCGCCACGAGCACCAGCCGGGATGCGGCCGCGACGAGGTCGAGCTTTTGCAGAAAACGGAATTCGCCGAGCAGCCTCGGCGCGATGACGTAGACGCCGCTCAGCAGCTGGATGACCGCTCCGAGCATCACGATAAGCGAGATGACCGCAATGGCAGGGACGCTCCCGCCGTTCGAATGAAGCAGCCAGACCAGGAGCAACACCATCGGGATCGACGCCAAGACGAGCATGCTTCGACTGACCTTCAGGGCGGTCTTCAACACCTGCCCGAGCCGGTCGCGATCCTGCCAGACGCGACCGCCGATCCCCGAGACGGCATAGGTGATGCCGCTGTTCGCGAGCCAGAAGAGACCCGAGGCGACGCTGTTCGAAATCGTGTAAAGAGCGTAGTCCTGCCGGTCGAGCGTTCTGACGATGATGATCCCTGCCAGCGCGCCCAAGGCCTGCACGATGATCTGGACGAAGAGGAATTTCGTGAGTGCCGGTCCCCAGCGCCGTATCCGCGCGATCAGCGGGTCAAGTCGCAGGCGCATCAACTCGATCCCGTTGAGGCGGCCGGAAGCACCGCTCACACTCGATTGCCGCAGAGAACCGAAAGCGCTTTCCGCAGCCCGTCGATATCCTCGCGGAAGCTCCAGCGAGCGATAATATCGCGGCTCGCGGCGCCCATCGCGCGCGCCCGTTCGGGCGAGACGACGATCTCGCGCAAGGCCGCGGTCAGGGCGTCAATGTCCCCGGCGGTAAAGAAGAAGCCGTTCACCCCCTGGCGCACGATATCGCGGGTGCAGCCCACCTGATGGGCGGCGATCACAGCGCTCCCCGCGGCAATGGCCTCCTGAACGATGGTGCCCCAGGCCTCGTGAACCGAGGGCAGCACCAGGACTTCGGCCAGGTCGAAGAGGGCCGGCAGCTCCGTCTGATTGCGAAAGCCGAGGAACCGCACATCGGCCAAGCCCTTCTCGCGCACCGCCTGCTGCAGTTCGGCCTCCATTTCGCCGGCGCCGACGAACAGCAGATAGGGCGGCGACCTGACGCCGGGATCGCGGCAGAGCCGCTCATAAGCCCGGAGGAGATCGTCCGGCCGCTTGCGCCGCTCGTATTTCGACGCGTAGAGGATGATCGCACGACCCGGCTCGAGCCCGAGCTCGGCGCGGAACTGCTCGCGGCGCGGCGCCGCTTCCTGGGCGCGCTTGGCGAAGAAGTCGATATCGACGGCGTAGGGTAACATGAAGATGCGATCGCGGCGGACACCGTTCGCGAGGTAGTATTCGCGGTTCGCCGTTCCGACGGCGAGGAACGCATCGGCGACGCTCGACAGCAGGCTGAAGAAGAATTGATTGGCGATGCGGCGGGAGAGAGGACGCGCGGTGCTGTCCGCCGTCGCCTCGTCGCGTACGAGCACCTTGGTGCCGACCGCTCGGGCGGCGATCATCGCCTGCCAATTGACCCAGCGCGCATAGCCGTTCACCAGCAGCGCGTCGAAGCGCCCGCGGCGCAATCGACTGAAAAGCCCGTAGCTCGCCGGGCGCTGCGCCGAGATGAGATCGCGCCGGCCGATTGCCGGCAGGAACTCGTATTCATAGCCGTCGAGGAGCGGTATGTCCCAGCGGACGATCTGCTTGAAACCCGTATCGAGGTGGCCATGCAGTGCGCCTTCGCTCTGATAGAAGACCTTGAGCTCGATATCCGGCTGGGCTGCAATGAGGCGCAGCAGCGGCACGTGATACTGGACCGGATGGCTGCTCAGAAAGGCGAGACGGTAGCGCCGCTGTCGGGGCATGGCGGGCGCTCCGGCAGCATCGGCGGCTTTTTCTCGTAAGGCGGACGTGGTCATCTGGCCCATCCTGAAGGTGCTAGTGGAACGTGGCTGCGAGCAGATCGCGCGCGGCCGCCCGGTATCTTGCCCAGGTGCAAGCCCCACGATTGTCCCACGAGGCCTGCTGCCATCGGGCGATGCGACCACGGTCTCCGGCGAGGGTGGTCACGGCGCCGACGATCGCTTCGACGCTCGCGGGCTCGATGAGCCGCCCGTTGACGCCGTCGGTCACTCCCAATCCGGCCGCCGCCGTGTGCACAGCGCCAAGCCCGGCGCCGTTGATCTCGCGCAACACCAGCGCACTCCCTTCGAAGAGACTTGGGAAAATAAAGCATTCGGCACGACAAAAGTAGTTAATCACATCGGCCCGGGAAACTGTGGGCACGTGGCACACTCGTTTACTGTATTTCTCGAAGAGTCGTGCCGGTATCGACTTCCGCCCGACCAGCGTCAGGGAGGCGAGGCTCGCCGGGATTTCAGCAAAGGCCTCGAGCAGATAGGCGATACCCTTGCGCGGCGCCAAATTTCCGACGAAGAGGAAATCGATCGGGCCGTCTTCGGCGAGCTCCCGCCGCGGCGGAACGGTCGGAAACAGGCTCTCGTCGTAGCCATAGCCGAGGACCCGGACCTTCGCGGGAGGACAGCCATTCTCGATCAGCGTCGCAGCGCAGAACGGCGAGCCGACAACGATGAGATCGGCGATCTCCATTTCCTCCTGCTCCTCGTCGAGGAGCCGTTGCGGCTTCGGCACGAAAGGCGATGCAAAAAATTCAGGATGCCGCGCGAATTCCTCACCGAGGATGCGGTTCGCGGTCTTTCCATGGCCAATCGCCCGGTCGAGAACGCAGAAGATCCCGCGACGCTTCGCCCACCGGAAAGCTTCCAGCGATGCGGTGTCGTAGCCCCACAGAATGTCGATCGGCTCGCGCTCGATCAGATCGATGACGCGCCGCCCAAAAGCGCGGTTCCAGCGGTAAACGGTCGAAGCGCTCCAAGCATCGCCCGGCAGGGCGTTGAGCGCGCCGGCGATCCATCCCCAGAGGCCGAGCTGCCGCACCTTCGCGGGATCGAGCTGCGGGATGTAGCGGCGCAGGAAGGCGCTGTGCGCGCGCCGCGCCGCACGGCCCGGCAACAGGCGCTCGACACGGTAGGGCCATTTGACCGGATCATAGAAAATGGAGGTGGCATACCAAGAGAGCTGCCCACCCTCCTGCATCGACAGCGCCGTCTGCCAGGAATGCTGCGTCCCCGGATGAAAGACGCCGACGCGCGGGCTCATCCCCGGCTCCGCAAGTCAGCGTGCGGTGCTGGCGCGGTCATGCCGCCCGCCGCCCCCGCATCGCCGCCGCCTCGCGATACATGGCCTCATAGCGCTCGCCCAGCGCATCCCAGTTGTAGTGGTCCCGCGCCAGCGCGGCCCCCCTCCGGCCCATCGCCGCTGCGGTGTCAGGATTGTCGAGCAGAAAGCGCAGATGCCCGGCAAAGGCCTCGACCGTCGGCGGACCAACGAGCCCGGCATCGGCCGCGGCAATATCGCCGCAGAGATTGATGCGGTCGGAGATGACCACCGGCAGACTGCATGCCGCGGCCTCGACAACCGAGAGGCCGAAATTTTCGCTGAGCGAGGGCAGAACGAAAATGTCGCTGCCGGCGAGCACCAGCGCCTTCTCGGCGCCGGTCACCATGCCGGTGAAGAGCGTGCGATCGCCGATTCCGGCCTCGGTCACCCATTGTTCCGCGGCAGCGCGCTGGCCGCCATCGGGACCGGCGAGCAGCAGGAACACATCGTCCCGGGCGCGGGCGATGGTGGCAAAGGCGGCAATGGTCGTATCGAGCCCCTTCTTGAAATTGAGACGGCCGAAAAAGAGGACGACCTTGCGGCTGCCGATCGCGGGATAGCGCTCGCGCAATCGCTCGCGCGGCGCCGGCGCGGACAAGGCGCCGAGCTCGATGCCGATCGGCACGACCCAGGCGCGCGGGTTCAACGCATGGGGCTCGGAGATGCGCTGCTCCTCCTCCGTGGTGTAGTGGAGGCCGGCGGCGCGGCGCAGCACCGCGTTCTGGAAGAGACGTTCCATCACCGCCTTGCGCCAGCGATGGCGGCGATACAGGAACGGGTCGAGCGTGCCGTGCGGCCGTACGATGTAGGGCACACCAAAGCGCCGGCAATAGGCGCCCGTAACCCAGTCGTGAAAGAGGTAGAGCGAATGCAGATGGACGATGTCCGTCTCCGGGATCACGGCTGCGAGTCGCCGGCGCATCGCCCAGGATGTCCCCCAAAAGCGCGGTCGCGCGATGGGATAGGCCTCGATGCGGGCGGCGTGCCGCGCCCGCCCGTCGGGATCGCGGTACTCCGGCGGAAGGCCGCGGTCGGTCGCGATGACGCTCACCCTATGACCGCGGCGCGCCATCAGCTCCGCCAATTCGACGGCGACATGGGCGGGACCGCCGCGCGCGCGCTCGAGATCGGCAATGACATGCAGGATGCGCACGGGCGTCCGGCGGATCACGCGTCCGTCGAGCGCCGGTGGCGTTCACCCGCGCCGGGCTCGAGCAAAGCGCCCTCCTCCTGCCGCCGCAGCAGGAACCCGCCGATCGCCAGCAAATCCATCCGCGTGCGCAGGAAACAGTCGATCGCCTCCTCGGGGCGGCAGACGATCGGCTCGTTCTCGTTGAACGAGGTGTTGAGCACGATGGGAACGCCGGTGAGGTCGCGGAAGCACTCAATGAGCCGGTAGTAGCGCGGATTGGCGGCGCGCTTCACCGTCTGCAGACGGCCGGAGCCGTCGACATGGGTCACCGCGGGGATCTGGCCGCGGCGCTCCGGGCGGATCTGGAACACCTTCATCATGAAGGGCACGTCGTCATCGGTCTCGAACCAGTCGCGCACCGCTTCGCGCAGCACGGAGGGCGCGAACGGCCGGAACGATTCGCGCCGCTTGATCTTGAGATTGAGGATGTCCTTCATGTCGGTGCGGCGCGGGTCGCACAGGATCGAGCGGCTGCCCAACGCGCGCGGTCCCCATTCGACCCGCCCCTGGAACCAGCCGACGACCTTGCCGGCGGCAATCGCGGCGGCGACCTCGCGGCAATAGGCGTCCTCATCGGCGACGGCGCTCAGCGTGATCGAGCGGTCAGCTTCGCGTTCGAGGCGCGCGCGCAGCGCCGCCTCGATTTCCGCATCGGCGAAATGCGGTCCCCAATAGGCGTGGTCCATGACGAAGCTGCTGCGCTGGGCGCCCTGCGCATGCCAGGCATGGAAGGCGGCGCCGACCGCCCCGCCCGCATCGCCTGCCGCCGACTGGATGTAGCAGCGGCGGAACGGCGTGCGGTCGTAGATCTTGCCGTTGGCGACCGAATTGAAGGCGCAGCCGCCGGCGAGCGCCAGATGTGGCTGCTGGTAGCGCTCGTAAAGCCGGTTGAGGAGATTGAAGAACGCCTCCTCGTAGACGCGCTGGATAGAACGCGCGATGTCCTTGTGGCGCTGCTCGAGCGGCTGGTCCGGGCGCCGCTCGGGGCCGAGCAGCTCGGCGAGCGCGGGCGTCGCCAGCCGGCCGGAGGAAGGCGCGCAATCCGCCCACTGGAATTGCCGGCGTTCGCGGTGATGGCTGAAATAGTCGAGATTGAGGCGGAACGAGCCGTCACGGCGAAGATCGACGATCTGCAGCAGCTCGTCGACGTATTTGGGCTCGCCGTAGGGCGCCAATCCCATCACCTTGTATTCGTCGCCGTAATAGGGGAAACCCAGATACTGCGTCATCGCCTCATAGAAGATGCCGAGCGAATGCGGGAACGGCACGCGGCCGTCGATGCGGATGTCGCTGCCCGTGCCCAATCCCCAGGCGGCGCTGGCGAAGTCGCCGGAGCCGTCGACCGAGACGACGACCGCCTCGGGAAAGGGCGAGACGTAGAAGGCCGAAGCGAGATGGGCGAGGTGATGCTCGACCTGCCAGAGTTGCGCGCGAAAACCGGCGCCGGGGAAGCGGCGGGCGAATTCGTCGCCGACCGAGGCCCAGCGCCGGGCATGGCCGAGGCGATCGAAGATGTAGCGGATGTCCGGGCGCTGGCGCAGCGAGAACAACGCCTTGCGCCACATGTTCCTCCAGGGGTCGCGGTTGACCGCGACGTGGTCGACCTCGGCGAGGCCGATACCTGCCTCGGCGAGGCAGTACTTGATCGCTTCCTCGGGAAAGCCCGCCCAATGCTTGATCCGTCGGAACCGCTCTTCCTCGATGGCCGCGACGAGCTTGCCGTCGCGGACGAGGCAGGCGGAGGAATCACCGTGATAGGCGTTGAGACCCAGGATATAGACCACCCCTACCTCCGTCCGGCAGCGTCCCGCGAGGAAAATGGCCGGTCTTGGTTAATTATTTCTTCGCGCTCGGCAGCGACCGCAACGCGCGCATCCGGTGCCGGGTGCGATCTCAGGGACTGCGCCACGCCAATTCCCAGCAAGGCGGCGTAGAGAACGGCGATTGCCGGCATCTGCAGGCTGAAATCGAACATCGAATGGACCGCCACCAGCACCGAGGCGGCAAGGCCAAGGCAGGGATAGAGTGCGTCGCGGCGCCGGCGGATGACGCCGAGCCCGCATTGGCCGGCGAGCCAAGCGACGAGCGCAAAGAGCAGCAGCGCGCCGGGAACCCCGAGCTCGAGGATGTTCTCGAGGTAGTCATCGTGCGCGAGGTCCACGATGCCTTCGATCTCGGTTGTCTGATACATGGGATAGATGAAGCGGAAGGTGCCGAGCCCGGTGCCCGCGAGCCAATTGTCCGCGACGGCCGGCAGCGTGTCCTGGAGGATGAAGGCGCGCGCATCCTCCTCACCCTGCGTCGTGTCGACCACGCGGTCCAGGGTCGCGGCGCCGGCGACGACAAGGCCGAGGAGGCAGCCGGCACCGAGGAAGCCGATGAACAGACGGCGCGCGGGATGCTTGAGGCTCGGCGCCGCAGCGACCGCGACACCGAGCGTCAGCACGCCGCACAGCGTCGCCAGCGCGCCGGCGCGCGAATGCGACAGGAGCACGGCCGGACCGGTCAGAACCACGGCGATCACCGGCCAACTGCCGCGCCAAAGCAGCGTGTCGAGGATGGACGCCAGCAGCGTCCGCACGCTGCGCGGATCGACGTGACGGAACAGAGCGCGGGCGACCAGAGTGAGGCCCGCCAGTGTCGTGAGGCCGGCGAAAGTGGCAAAGGAGTTGCGGTTGACGAAAGTGCTGGTGACGTCGTGGACATAGGCCCATTTCGGCATCCACAGGATCGAGGGATCAGCCGAAGCGAACTCGACCATCCCATAGAGCGCATAGGCCGCGCCGATGACCGCGATGCTCTTCACCAGCAGCGCCGCGCCTTCGGCCTGCCGCGCGATCTGCCAGGCGAGAAAAAAGCCGCCGGCATCGGTCAGCAGGCGGAAGAGGCGGATGCGCGAGGCTTCGCGATCGACGCTGATCGAGGCGGCCAGCTTGCGACCAAGCACCTCCGACGCCTTGTCCCACAGCGGATGATGCGCGCCGAGCAGGTCGAGATTCTGGCACAGGATCCAGAGCGCCAGCACCGCCCCGAGCAGCAGCGGCACGCGCAGCGGCCGCAGCGAAAGCCGCTCCGCCCCGGCACGCGCCGAAAGAGCGGCAGAGAGCGCCAGCAATAGCGCAACCAGCAGGCCGAGCAGGCTCCAGGACCAGGGCCGATCGCTCCCCAGCGGCAAGGGCGCCCAGGCGAGAACCGCAATAAAGCCCCAGCGTCGGACGACATCGAGCGCCGGTGGTGCTGCGACCGCGGGCCCGCCGGCCAGCGCCAGTCGGCGGCGCGGCCGGGGGCGCCGCAACCAGCCGCGCCACCAGACGTCCCCGTCGCGGCGTTCGGCGCCGATCATGGCGGCCCTTCTGCGGCGAGATCGGCGAACCGCCGCTCGATGAGATAGAGCGACAGCAGGATCTCCGCCGTGACGCGCTGATAGGTGTAGTACCAGCCGGGCAAGCCCTCGAAGGCGAGGCGCTTCACCACAAGGCAGTAGAACAGCACCGCGAGCGGCGCGAGGAAGCGCCAGCGGCGGACGCGGTCCGGCAGCGCCAGGCGCTGCGGCGTCGCCGCCAGCAGCTTGTCGCGCTCGAGGCGGGCGTACCGGTCTTGCGACGCGACCCAGTGGCTGAGGGGCTTGCGGTCGTCGAGGTCGATGTGGCTCTGGAGCGGCAGCACGCCGCCCTCGACCTGGACGCGCTGTGTGTGACCATCCTGGTAGAAGGATGCCTGGTCGCGGCGCAGCAGCACGATGCGGCCGGGATAGAGCGAGCGCCGCAGCGGCCGACCATGGATGCAGAAGCGGAACTGCGCCTCGTAGCCGGCGATATCGGGCGGTGGCGCAAGCGCGGCCAGCTCGCGGCCGAATTCCGGCGGCAGCACGTAATCGGCATCGAGCGTCAGCACCCAAGGCGTCGCGATGCCGGTCTCGCGCAGACCGAAAGTCCACTGGCGATCATGCGAGTCGAAGGCGCGCCTGACGAGGCGCGCCTTGGCATAGCCCGCAACGATCTCGGGGGTCCGGTCGGTGCTGAGGCTGTCGACGACGACAATTTCCTTCGCCCAGCCCAGCCGGTCGAGCACGCGACCGATATTCGGCGCCTCGTTAAAGGTGAGGATCAGCGGCGTGATGTCTTCGAGACGCATAGGATGTTCCTGGCTCGGCGCGCGCAGCGGGACCCGCGAGTTCGCCGATCAGCTGATGGACGCGCCCGGTGAAGGCGGCAACGGAAAAATCGGTGAGGCCGGCAGGCCGGACGCCGCGCGGCCGCCGCAGCGCCGCCAGCACCGCGGCGATCAGTGCGGCCCGGTCGTCGGGATCGACGGCAAGGCCAAGCCTTCCCCCTTGCACCGCCTCATAGCTGCCATCGCGCGTGCTGGCGATCACCGGCACGCCGCAGGCCATCGCCTCGAGCAGCACGATGCCGAAGCCCTCGCCATAACCGGCAAGAATGAAGGCCTGTGCCGCACGATAGAGGTCGAGCTTTTCCGCCTCGTCGACATAACCCGTGAAGCGGACGCTATCGCCGATCCCCAAGGCGGCGGCCTTGGCCTCGAGGCGCGGCCGATCATCGCCCGCCCCGGCGATGACATAAACGAGGTCGGGCGCCGCGGCGAGCAGCGCCGGCATCGCTTCCAGCAGCCGGTCGACGCCTTTGTAGCGCTCGGCGGCGGCGAGCCGCGCCAGGGTCAGGAGCGGTCGCGTTCCCGCCAGGCGATACTTCGCGATGACCGCGTCGCTGGGCGGACCCGGGCAGAAGCGCGCGAGATCGACGGCGCAGGGCAGCACGCGGCAATGCTCCGCCGCTGCCGGCGCCCATTGGCGGAACCGCGCCAGGGTCAATTCGCTGACGCCGACAAAGCGATCCGCCCGACCGGCGCACCACCTCGTGAGCCAACGCCGCGGCGGCGTCCAGGCCTCGATGCCATGGAGCAACAGCATGGCGGGCGCGCCGGCGATCGCCGCGGCGGCGGCGGCCAGCGGCATCAGGTTGAGATGCGTCGAGAGCACCAGATCGAAAGGCCGATCGCGCCGCATCGCCGCGCTCGCGCGCGCGAGATAAGGCCAGCTTCCCCTCGCGGCGACGGCGTCATAGCGGAGTTTTCCAGGAAGCGGGCCGAGGGCGCCGTCGACCCGGCGCGGCAGGGCGACCACTTGCGTTACCCGCGGATCCAGCGCGAGTGCCGCGAGCAGATCGCGCGTCACCTGCGCAATTCCCCCGACGCCGCCATAGGCCTCGGTGAGGAAGACGAGGAGGCGCATGTCAGGCCGGCGCCAGCGAGCGCCAAGCGCCGGCGCGGGAAGACGCGCACCGCGTCGCTAGGAGTGCGCCCATTGCGCTTCGAACTTCGCCATCGCGGCGGGCGCGCCGATCAGCATCGCGCGCGTCAGCAAAAGCGCATTCTGCTGCTGCACGAGCCGGGCGAGCGCTGCCACGTCGTCATCGGCCGCGAGGCGGAACTGCTGCTCCAGGAGCGGACGCTCGGTCGCCGCGAAGGGGCCACCGAGCTCCATCGCGAGCTGGCAGCGGCGAAACGCGAGCGAGAGCTCGCGGGGACCGATCAGCAGAGACATATCGAGCGCCGCGCGCGCCGCCGGCGGATGACCGGCGGCGAGTTCGGCTCGTGCGAGCCATTCCCAACCGGCGGCATCGCCGGGAACGCCAGCGAGATAGCGCCGGAACTCCTGTGCCGCCTCCTCCCCCCGCGCACGCACATCC
>DASQSR010000600.1:0-13116 GCA_035642295.1 Allostellaceae bacterium
CGGCGCGGCGGCGTCCGGCAGCCCATCGTCGATCTCGACCACCATCACCGCATCCTCGGCATGGAGGACGACCGATTGCAGCAGCGTGATGCGCTCCTCGGCGAGCTTGCGCGACAGCACCGGCCGAACCTTCTCGGCGAGCTCCTCGATGCGGTCGGCGACCTGCTCAAGGTCGGGCGGCGCTTCCTCGAACATGAAGTTGAGCGCGAAGTTGCGGTCGTTCTGGCGCACGGGCACGCAGATCGCGGCGTTGAGGCCCACCGCCAGTGCGTCGCGCGCCGCGGCAAAGCGATTGCCGATCGCGGCGATATCGGTGGCAACCCGGCGCTTGTTCTCGGTCAGCACCGCGCCGACGAGGCTGTTGGAGAGCGTGAGCGGCTGCTTGCGCTGCTGCTCGAGGCGCTGGTTCCATTCCGAGCCGGTGCGGCCCCAGGCGGCGACGAGCTGGCAGCGCCGCGCGCGGCCGATCACCGTCCAGGCGCGGCCATGGGCGGCGCCCACCGCCTGGCAGATGACGCGGAGGGACGTCTCGATGGCGGTGTTGACGCTTGGCGCCTCGGCAATCGCCAGCATGAGCTCGTTGACGAGCTTCAGGTCCTGCTCGGCCTTGCGGCGCGCGGCAAGCTCCAGGCTGAGATCGAGCTCATTCATCACCAGCCGCGCCAGGGTCTGCAGCTGGCGACTGTTCTCGCCGGAGAAATCGGCCCGCGGCCGCATGTCGACGATGCCGAGGACGCCAAGCCGAAGGCCCTCACGGGTCAGCAGCGGCGCCCCGGCGTAGAAGCGGATGCCCGCCGCGCCGACGACGTGGCGGTTGTCGCAAAAGCGCACGTCCTCGCGCGCATCGGCAACGACGAGGACCTCGTCACTGGTCACCGTATGCGTCGTGAAGGCTGCCGCGCGCGCGGTTTCGCTCGTCGCCCAGCCGACCTTCGATTTCACCCATTGCCGCTCGCCATCGACCAGGGCGATGAAGGCGACGGGGACGTCGAAGAGCGAGGCCGCGAGCTGGGTAATCCGCTCCAAGGCCTGTTCCGGCGCGGTGTCGAGCATGCCATAGCGCCGCAGCGCTGCCTGGCGCTCCGCCTCGTCCATGGCCAGGGGAAAAGACAAGGCCCACCCCGCGGGAACCTGTTCCGACGCTTCTCAGCGTCGCGCGGTGCAGTAAAAATTAAGTTAATTCAATGGGTAAGATCGTTCAGCTCGCCTCGAGCAGATGGACGCTGAAGAGCTCCTGGCGGTCGGTCCAGCAGCGCCCGGGCCGAAAGCCGCCGCGCATCGCCAGGCGGTGGAACTCGGGAATGGTGTATTTGCAGGAATCCTCGGTATGGATGCGCTCGCCGGCGGCAAAGCGGATAGCCCGGCCGGCAAGCGTGACGATCTGGTCGGCGCGGCTGCGAATGTAGATTTCGATCCGTCCGGAAGCCTCGTTATAGAAGGCAAAATGCTCAAAGCGGTCGAGGTCGAAATCGGCATCGAGCTCGCGGTTGATGCGTTCCAGCAGATTGAGGTTGAAGGCCGCTGTCACCCCGGCGCTGTCGTTGTAGGCGGCGTCGAGAATCGCCTTCTCCTTCTTCAAATCGACGCCGATCAGCAGCGCCCCGTCGCGGCCGACCACGCGACGGCATCCGGCGAGGAAGGCGATGGCGTCCTGCGGGGAAAAATTGCCGATGGTCGAACCGGGGAAGAAACCAACCCTACGGCCCTCGCCGCGCGCCGGCAAAGGCGGCAGGCGCAACGGCTCGAGGTAGTCGGCGCAGACGGCAACCACCGGCACCTCGGGGAATTCGGCCGCGACCTCATCGGCGGCGCGCCGCAGCGGCTCGCGCGAGATGTCGATGGCGACATAGGCCGCGGGCTCGTCGAGAGCCGCCAGGAGCTGGCGAACCTTGCGCGACGCGCCGCTGCCGAACTCGATAAGCTGCGCGTACCGCCCGGCGCACTCGGCCATCTCCGGCGCGAACTCGGCGAGAATCGCCATCTCCGTCCGCGTCAGATAGTATTCGGGCAGCTCGCAAATCTCCTCGAAGAGCGCCGAGCCGCGCGCGTCGTAGAGAAAACGGCAGGGAATCGATTTGGCCCGGCGCGTCAGCCCGGCCAGCACCGCGTCGCGGAAGCTCTCCTCCGCCGGTGCGAGATCGTGAAATTCGGCAAGCTCACCATTCTGTCTCATCTGTCTCATGCGTCCTCCGCCAGCCTGATGCCGCCGAAAACCCAGCGCGAGGCCGGCGGGAAGAAGTTGCGATAGGTAAGGCGCACATGTCCGGCGGGCGTCACCGCAGCCCCGCCGCGCAGCACCATCTGGTTCGACATGAATTTTCCGTTGTATTCGCCGATCGCCCCCGCAACGGGGCGGAAGCCGGGATAGGCGGTATAGGGGCTCGCCGTCCATTCCCAGACATCGCCGACCATCTGCATGAACCCGCCGCCCCGTGCCGGCTCGGGATGCAGTGTCGCGCCACGCCGGCAGAGGTTGCCGTCGAGCGGAATGCCCCCCTCGACCGCGGCCACTTCCCACTCGGCCTCCGCCGGCAGCCGCTTTCCCGCCCAGCGGGCGAAGGCATCGGCTTCGTAAAAGCTGACATGAACCACGGGCTCGGCCGGATGCACCGGCCGCCTGCCGGCAAGCGTGAAGAGGGTCCAGCCGCCCTCCTCCTCACGCCAATAGAGCGGCGCCGTCCAGCCTTGCTGCTGCACCGCGGCCCAGCCGTCCGAGAGCCAGAACTCGGCGCGGCGATAGCCTCCTGCGGCGATGAACTCGGCATATTCGCCGCAGGTGACAAGGCGGGAGGCAAGGCGAAAGGGCTCGAGCCAGACCCGGTGGCGGGGCGTCTCGTTGTCGAAAGCGAAACCGGCACCGTCATGGCCGATTTGGCGCAAGCCGCCGGCCACGTCATGCCAGACGAGCGGCGGCGCCGTCACCGGGTCGGACAGCGCGACGGCGTGATAGATCGGCTGCAGCGGGTGCAGCGACAGGACATGCTTGATGTCCATGAGCACCAGCTCCTGATGCTGCTGCTCGTGCTGAAGGCCCAGTTCGGCCAGGGCGAGGAGCTGCGGACGGGACCCGTCGAGATCGGCAAGCAGCTCCGCCATCGCAGCGTCGACATGAGCCCGGTATCGCGCAATCTCGGCGATGCCCGGCCGCGACAGCAGGCCGCGCTCCGGCCGCGGGTGCCGGGATCCCACCGCCTCGTAATAGGAGTTGAAGAGATAGCCGTAGGCCGGGTCGAAGGGGCGATACCCTGGCAGATGCGGCGCCAGCAGGAACGTCTCGAAAAACCAAGTCGTGTGCGCCCGATGCCATTTCGTCGGGCTGACATCGGGCATCGACTGCACCGTCTGGTCCTCGGCCGAGAGCGGCGCCGCCAGCGCCTCGGTTGCATCGCGAACCACCGCATAGCGGCGGATCATGGACAGGCGCTCGTCTTCCGCCCGAGCGCCCCCCCGCGTCATCGGCCTCATGCTCCCCTCCCCGCAACGACGCCGTTACGCGTTGAACGGCCCGGTCGGCTCTAAGTTGCCGTCGGGCAGGGTTATGCCCTCAGGTTAGCCGGCGCGGCAACTCGGGAAAAGCCGCGCCCGAGGGCAGATGGGGATAGCCCACGGCCGCGGCAAGCCCGCCGACGCCTGGAGCTGGGAGCTAGGCCGAGCGCTCGAGCGCGGTGCGCACTTCCGACGCAATCTCTTCCGGCCGATAGGGCTTGTGGATCAGCTTGCCGTGAAGCTGATCGGCCGCGCGCCGCGAGACGTGCGAAAAACCGGTGGCATAGAGCACTTTGAGCTCCGGTTGCAGGCGCTTGGCGCGGTCGGCGAGTTCGAACCCGTCCATGGCTCCCGGCATCACGATATCGGTGAACAACAGGTCGAACTTCACCTGCTCCATGAGAATTTGCAGCGCGACCTCGGCATTGGGCACCGACAGCACCGAATAGCCGCGGTTGCGAAGCGACGTCGACACCAGCTCCCGGACATCATCTTCGTCTTCCACCACCAAGATACTAAAGCTCATCCCCACATTCCCTTTGTCCTCGAACGTCTCCTCCGCCTGTCAATCTGGAGCGGCAAGCCCCGGCTGACGATAGCCAATTCGGGTCTATCGCCTTGGATTGTGCGCGATTTCGCCGGGGTTTTCGAGGTTGTAATGGCAAATCGAGCTCCACTTGTGCTCGAACGCCTCGACCCGGAACGGAAATCCCGGCGATTTGCCGGGCGCACGCTGCGTTAGGTGACCCAACCTCTGATTGCCTAACTTGGCCGCGATGAAACCGAAGACCGAGCGCATCGCCTTCGTCGTCTACCGCTCCACCGCGGGGCGGCGCCTGGGCCGCCTCCGCCGCCTTGACGGGCCAGGACGGGTATAGGACCCTCGCCCGAGGGAGGAGACAGGGCATGGGCTTTGCGACCATTCTCTTCGAGCAGGGCGAGGGCGTTGCGACGCTGACGCTCAACCGGCCCGATCGGCTCAACAGCTTCACGGCGCAAATGCACGAGGATGTCGCCGCGGCCCTCGGCATGGTCGAAGCTGACGCCGGCATCCGCGCCCTCCTCATCACCGGCGCCGGTCGCGGCTTCTGCGCCGGCCAGGATCTCAATTTGCGCGAGGCCGCCGCCGGCGGCGAATTCGATGCCGGGGCGGCGCTCGACCGCTACTACAACCCGCTGGTGCGGCGGTTGAAGGCGCTCCGAAAGCCGGTGATCGCCGCGGTCAATGGCCCCGCCGCCGGCGCCGGCGCCAATCTGGCGCTCGCCTGCGACATCGTGCTTGCCGCGCGCTCGGCGAGCTTCCTCCAGGCCTTCTGCCGCCTCGGCCTGGTCCCTGATACCGGCGGCACCTGGTTCCTGCCCCGGCTTGCCGGCTCCGCCCGCGCCATGGGCATGATGCTCCTGGGCGAGCCGCTGCCGGCGCCCGTCGCGGCGGAATGGGGGCTCATCTGGAAAGTCGTCGATGACGACAAGCTGATGGCGGAAGCACGCGGCCTCGCCCTGAAGCTGGCGCAAGGTCCGACCATCGGGCTCGGCCTCATCAAGGAGGCGCTCAACCGCTCGCTCGCGAGCACGCTCGACGCCCAGCTCGACAGCGAGCGCGACCTCCAGCGCATCGCGGCGAAATCGCCGGATTTCCGCGAGGGGGTCGCGGCGTTCCTGGAGAAGCGCCCGCCGCGTTTCACCGGGCAATGACGAGCAAGACGCCGGCGGAGCAGCGCCTTGCCGAAGCAGTCGGGCGCGCGATGTGGGGGCAGGACAACGCCTCGCGCGCTCTCGGCATGGCGGTGGAGGAAATCGCGCCGGGATACGCCAGGCTGACGATGGCGGTGCGCGACGACATGATCAACGGCCATGATCTCTGCCATGGCGGCCTCATTTTCACTTTGGCCGACAGCACTTTCGCCTTCGCCTGCAATGCCCGCAACCAGGTGACCGTTGCCGCCGCCGCCGAGATCCATTTCATCAGCCCGGCCCGGAAGGGCGAAACGCTGGTCGCCGTGGCGCGCGAGCGCGCCAGCATGGGGCGCAGCGGCGTCTACGACGTCGAAGTCGCCGACCGCGCCTCGGGGCGGCTCGTCGCCCTGTTCCGCGGCCGCGCCCACCGCATCGAGGGCGCCATCGTCGAGGAGAGCGCCCCGTGACCTTCGGCCTGCCGCCGGTCGCGCCGCCGCGCCCCGAGGAACTCGAGCCGATCGAGCGCGCCAGCCGCGACGAGATTGCGGCGCTGCAGCTCCGGCGGCTCACCTGGACGCTGCGCCACGCTTACGACCATGTCGGCCATTTCCGCGCCAAGTGCGAAGCGGCCGGCGTCCATCCCGACGATCTCCGGGATCTCCCCGACCTCGCCCGCTTCCCGTTCACCACCAAGGACGATCTGCGTCAGACCTATCCCTTCGGCATGTTCGCGGTGCCGCGCGAGAAGCTGTTGCGCTTGCATGCGTCGAGCGGCACCACCGGCAAGCCCACGGTGGTGGGCTACACCCGGCACGATCTCGATACCTGGGCCGATCTCGTTGCCCGCTCCATTCGCGCCTCGGGCGGGAAGCGGGGCGACCTCGTCCACATCGCCTATGGCTACGGGCTCTTCACCGGCGGGCTGGGCGCGCATTACGGCGCCGAGCGGCTGGGCTGCACCGTCGTCCCGGTGTCCGGCGGCATGACCGAGCGGCAGGTGCAGATCATCAACGACTTCAAGCCGGATATCATCATGGTGACGCCGTCCTACATGCTGGCGATTGCCGACGAGTTCGAGCGCCAGGGGCTCGATCCCCGCGCCTCCTCGCTCAAGATCGGCATCCATGGGGCGGAACCCTGGACCAATGCGCTCCGCAGCGAGATCGAGCAGCGCATGGCGATGCATGCCGTCGACATCTACGGCCTCTCCGAGGTGCTGGGGCCGGGAGTTGCCAATGAATGCATCGAAAGCAAGGACGGGCTCCATCTCTGGGAAGATCATTTCTATCCCGAAGTGATCGATCCCGCGACCAGCGCCGTGCTGCCCGATGGCGAAGTCGGCGAGTTGGTGCTGACGACGCTGACCAAGGAAGCGCTGCCGATGATCCGCTATCGCACGCGCGACCTGACGCGGCTGCTGCCGGGCACGGCGCGCAGCATGCGGCGGATGGAAAAGGTCACCGGCCGCAGCGACGACATGCTGATCGTCCGCGGCGTCAATCTCTTTCCGAGCCAGGTCGAGGAGCTGATCCTGAAGCAGGGCGCGCTGTCTGGTCATTACCTGCTGGAGATCAGCCGGCCACGCCAGCTCGACGAGCTCAAGATCGTCGTGGAGCTCCGGCCCGAGGCGACGCCCAACAGCGCCGAGGCCGAGGCAAGAATCGCCGCCGCGCTGCAGCACGACGTCAAGTCGCTGGTCGGCGTCACGGCGCATGTCGAGATCGTGGCGGTGGGACGGATCGAGCGGTCGATCGGCAAGGCGCGGCGCGTGATCGACCTCCGGCCCCGCAGCTGACCCCCCGCATCTTGCAGCGGCCGGTCCGAAAGCCGACATTTAAGGAGCATTTGGATCTTTCGACGGGGCTTCCATGGCGAAATGGCGAAATCTGGCGCTGGCGCTGCTCTGCGCGCTGACGCTGCTCACCCCGACACTGGCCGAGGCGCGCGCCGGCGGCAGCTTCGGCGGCGGCCGCATGAGCTATGGCAGCCAGGGAAGCCTCGGCTCCCGCACCTATAACTTCAACGGCGGCCAGTCGGTCGGCCGCAGCATGACCCCCTACGCCAATCCTGGCGCGTCCTATTACGGCAACGGCTTCGCCGGCAACCATCCCTTCCTTACCGGGCTCGGCGGTGCGCTGCTGGGCTCGTGGCTCGGCTCGCTGCTGTTTCCGCATTGGGGCTATGGCTGGGGCGTGGGCCATCTCTTCGGCTCGCTGTTCTCCTGGATCTTCATCATCTTTGCGATTTCCATGCTGTTCCGCTTCCTGCGCCGCGGCTACGGGCCGATGACTATGCCGCCGCTCGGCGGCGGCTATGGCGGGATGGGCTATGGCGGACCGCTGCCGGGCTACGGCGCGGGTAACCGCCCCGTCCTCCAGAGCCGGGAAATCACCGTCGCCGCGACCGACTACGGCGCCTTCGAGGCGATCCTCAAGGCAGTGCAAGGCGCGTGGAGCGCCGAGGATCTGCGCTCGCTGTCGCATTACGTGACGCCGGAGATGCTGTCCTATTTCAGCGAGGAGCTCGCCGGCAACAACAGCCAGGGCGTCCAGAACCATGTCGAGCAGGTCGAGCTGCTGCGCGGCGACGTGCGCGAGGCCTGGGAAGAAGGCAACATGCAATACGCCACCTGCCTCCTCCACTGGCGGGCGCTCGACTACACTCAGCGCAGCGACCGCAATCCCGGCCAGGCCGGCTGGCTCGTCGATGGCGATGCGCAGCATCCCAGCGAAGCGCAGGAGCTCTGGACTTTCGTCCGTAGCCGCGGGGGGCATTGGCTGCTGTCGGCGATCCAGCAGATCTAGGTTCCCTCGCGCCTGCCGCTCGCTCGTCTCTCGGTTCCGGTGAAGGCCGATGCCCGATCAATCGGATGACGTACCCATCAGCCATTTGCAGCGACGCAAGATCGAAGGCCGCGTCCTGATACCCTTCATCGAAGCGTGCCGGGAACGATTCGGCGACGCCGCCACGGGCGAGCTCGTCCGCGCCACGATCCGCCGCCTCGCCGCCGCGGACGGTGCCAAATGGGCCGATGCTTTCGGCAGCGACCTCGCTTCGCTCAAGGTCGTCGCCGAGCGAGTCTGGGCGGGAGGCGGCAGTCTCGACGTCGAGATCATCGCCGCAACCGATGATCGCCTCGACTTCAACGTGACGCGCTGCCGCTATGCCGAGTTCTTCAAAGAGCTCGGACTCGCCGAGCTGGGCTATCTCATCCATTGCAACCGCGACCACGCCATGATCGACGGCTTCAATCCCGATATCGAGCTGACGCGGACGCAGACGCTGATGGAAGGCGCGGCGCATTGCGACTTCCGCTTTGCCGCGAAGGCGGCGCGTCGGTAAACCGTCCGGGATCGGCGCGATCTTGCATCGGCGCGCGGGAGCGCTATTGGACCGGCTTGGGGAGGAGCCAGCATGATCGGGCTTTCGGCGGAGCAGCACCGCATCCGCGATGCCATCCAGCGTCTCTGCCAGGGCTTCGGCGACGCCTACTGGCTCGAGCACGATCGGAACGGCGGCTTTCCCGAGGAATTCTATGCCGCCGTGGCGCGGGATGGCTGGCTGGGCATCGCCATGCCGGAGGCCTATGGCGGCGCCGGTCTCGGCATTGCCGAAGCCGCGGTGATGATGCAGGCGGTCGCGCAATCGGGCGCCGGCTTCAGCGGTGCTTCGGCGCTGCACATGAACATCTTCGGCCTCAACCCGGTCGTCCGCTTCGGCAGCGAGGCGCAGAAGCGCCGCTTCCTGCCGCCGCTGATCCGCGGCGAGGAGAAGGCCTGCTTCGCCGTCACCGAGCCCGATGTCGGCCTCGACACCACGCATCTGAAGACCCGCGCCGAGCGCCGGGGCGATCGCTATATCGTCTCCGGTCGAAAGATCTGGATCTCGACCGCTCAGGTCGCGCACAAGATGCTGCTGCTGGCGCGCACCACGCCGCTGGAGCAGGCGGCCAAGCCGAGCGACGGCATCAGCCTCTTCTATACGACGCTCGACCGCAGCAAGGTCGAGGTGCGCGAGATCGGCAAGATGGGGCGTAAGGCGGTCGATTCCAATCTGCTGTTCATCGACGGGCTCGACGTACCGGAGGCCGATCTGATCGGCGAGGAAGGCAAGGGCTTCCACCAGATCCTGCACGGCATGAACCCCGAGCGCATCCTGATCGCCGCCGAGGCGGTGGGCCTCGGCTTTGCCGCGCTCGACCGCGCCGCCGCCTATGCCCGCGAACGCATCGTGTTCGGCCGACCGATCGGGCAGAACCAGGGCATTCAGCACCCGCTGGCGCAGTGCTGGGCCGAGCTCAAAGCGGCGGAGCTGATGGTGCGGCACGCGGCAGCGCTCTACGATGCGGATCAGCCTTGCGGCGCCGAGGCCAACGCCGCCAAGTATCTCGCGGCCGAGGCATGCTGGCGCGCCTGCGAGACGGCGATCCTCACGCATGGCGGCATGGGCTATGCCCAGGAGTATCACGTCGAGCGCTATCTGCGCGAGGCGCAGATCGCCCGCATCGCCCCGGTCAGCCCGCAGCTTGTCCTCTCCTTCATCGCCGAGCGCGTGCTGGGCTTGCCCAAATCCTACTGACTTGGCGAGGGCGCGCGGCCAAGGCTATGCTCCGCGCGAAGCGATTTCGGGAGGAAAAAATGCCGCTCACCCAGCTCAACCACGTCACCGTGCGCACCGACGATCTTGAAGGCACGCGCGATTTCTACAGCGAGGCGCTGGGCCTCAAGGACGGCTTGCGGCCGCCCCTCGCCTTTCCCGGCTATTGGCTCTATTGCGGCGAGCAGGCAGTCGTGCATCTGGTGCCGCGCAGCGGCGAGATCGGCGCCGGCCCCGGTGATACCACCGGCAATTTCGACCATGTCGCCTTCGTCGCTGTGGACTACGACGCGATGCGCGACCGCTTCCGGCGCATGGGCCTCCCCTTCCGCGAGAACGAAGTGCCCGGCATCCGCCTCAAGCAGCTCTTCGTCCGCGACCCCAACCAGGTGATGATCGAGATCAACTTCCCGCAGCCCTGAAGCATCGGCCCCTGGGGGCTATGCGAGGTCAGCCTCGCCGCGAGGCGGATCGCGCGAAACAAAATTCTGTCGCGAGACGTTATCGGCTTCGGGAGGACCGAAGACGCGATGATGTCAAGTCTGGGATGGGCGATCCTGGTGGTGGGCTTGGCCCTGTCGGCCGATGTCGGCTGGGCGGAATACCGCGACTGGAAGCGCCGGCGCGACGCCGCGCGGCGCGGCACGACCTTGACCCAGAAATTCGGCCGGCGATCGCCGTCGAGGGTTCGTCATCCCTAATAGGACCGCGGCAGCCCCAGCACGTGCTCGGCGAGGTAGGCGAGGATGAGGTTGGTCGAGATCGGCGCCACCTGATAGAGCCGCGTCTCGCGAAACTTGCGTTCGATGTCGTATTCCTCGGCAAAGCCGAAGCCGCCATGCGTCTGGATGCACATGTCGCCCGCGGCCCATGAGGCGTCCGCGGCGAGGAGCTTGGCCATGTTCGCCTCCTTGCCGCAGTTCTCTCCTTTCTCATAGAGCTCGGCCGCGCGGTCGACCATCAGCGCCGCCGCCTCCGACGCGGCATAGGCGCGCGCGATCGGGAACTGCACTCCCTGGTTCTGGCCGATCGGCCGGCCGAAGACGACGCGGCTCTTCGCATACTCGCTCGCCTTGGCGATGAACCAGCGGGCATCGCCGATGCACTCGGCGGCAATGAGGATGCGCTCGGCATTCATGCCGTCGAGGATATAGCGGAACCCCTTGCCTTCCTCGCCGATCAGATTCTCCGCGGGAACGCGGAGATTGTCGAAGAAGACCTCGGTGGTGGCGTGGTTCATCATGGTGCGGATCGGCCGGATGGTGACGCCCCGGCCGCGCGCCTCGCGCAGGTCGACGAGAAAGACCGAGAGGCCCTCGGTGCGTTTTGCCGTCTCGGCGCGCGGCGTGGTGCGGGCCAGCAGCAGCAGCAGATCGGAATGCTCCACGCGCGAGGTCCAGACCTTCTGGCCGTTGACGATATAGGCACTGCCCTCGCGCCGGGCCGTGGTGCGGATCGACGTGGTGTCGGTGCCGGCGCTGGGCTCGGTCACGCCGAAGGCCTGAAGGCGGATTTCGCCCGAGGCGATCTTCGGCAGCCACTGCGATTTCTGCGCCGCGTTGCCGTGGCGAAGCAGCGTCCCCATGATGTACATCTGCGCGTGGCAGGCGGCGCCATTGCAGCCGCTCCTCTGCACCTCCTCGAGGATGGCGGCCGCCGCGGCAAGGCCGAGGCCGCTGCCGCCATACTCCTCCGGGATGAGGCAGGCGAGGAATCCGGCTTCGGTCAAGGCGCGGACGAACTCGGTCGGATAGGCGCGCTCGCGGTCGAGAGCGCGCCAATACTCGCCGGGAAAACGGGCGCAAAGCGCGGCGACGGCTTGGCGGATCTCGGGGATATCGGCGCTCGCTCGCATGGCTGACCTCGCTGGCGTTGCGGCGAACCTATTGCAGCTCGGCCCGTCCCACCAGCCCCTCGCGGGAAAGGCGAGCCGCATGTTCTCGATCGCAGCGCGCGCTCTTCCGGCCCAACGACGTTGCTCGCAACGCCGGTTTCGCTCATACCTCTCAGCGGCGGAGCGGGATCAAGGCATGGAGCCACGGCTCAAGACCAAGATGCAGATCATGGCAGCGGTGCGGCTCTGCTCGCTCCACGCCATTCCGATCGTCATCCTGCGCCGCGGCGACGAGGACGCCGGCACCATCCTGATCAAGCTCAATCAGCGCACGAGCGGCTTCACCGTCCTGGCGCAGACCCGGACGCCGCAAGGCGAGCTCGCCTGGCTGCGCGCGACCGGCGCAACGCCGGTCGATGAAGGCGCCGCGGACGCCTATATCGCGCGGCAGGTGCAGCGCGATCCCGATCTCTGGGTGGTCGAGATCGAAGATCCTGAAGCCCGGCAAATCTTCGCCGGACGGGTGATCTGAAAGGAAAGAACTCGCCTGCGACGCAGGCTCAGCCGCCATTCGCCAGCGCACGCGCCAGCTGACTCAACGCCTCCTGATGGCGCTCATTGGTAATGCCGGTGAAGTTGCGGGCAATCTCGAGCACCATGCGCTCACGCGACGTGATCGGCCGCGGCTCTTCCTCGCCCACGCCCTCGTAGAAATAGGCCATGGGTACGCTCAACACTTTGGCGATCTGGAACAGCCGGCCGGCGGAAACGCGATTGACGCCGCGCTCGTATTTGTGCGCCTGCTGGTAGGTGACGCCGATGAGCTCGGCAAGCTGCTGCTGGGTCAGGCCAAGCATGATCCGGCGCTCGCGGATGCGCGCGCCGACGTGTCGGTCTATCGTGGCGGTTGACTTTCCACGCTTGGGCTTCGCTACGGTATCTCCCCGCTCTGACATCACGGCCCTCCTCTGGCCTCCCCCTATCTGGCTATCGTTTCCTATCGTTCCCTTGTGACTAACGGCGGCAATGCGCAGTTATCTCAATTGTCTCCGCTTCGGCGTCAGGTTGGGGGTCAAACGGCAGCGATGAGCGGCGTGCCGCAACGGGCGCGGCGCCGCCCGTTCCCGGCGCGCCCGGCAGAGGAGAACTGCGGCGAAAGCCCCTGCGGTAAACCCGATTTTAAGGATGACCGGCGAGAGTGGCGGCGATGAACGCCGTTTCCGCTCGTCCCGCGCCGGCAGACGCACCGCTCGACGGCGTCGTCGCCTCGCTCGGGCGCCTCGCGCTCCCCTTCGAGATCGACCGCTTCGGCGCCTCGTTCGGGCTGGTCCCGGCGCGGCCTTCGGGGGTGCTGAAGTTCCACTTCTGTTTCAACGAAGTCCCGTTCACAGCACGGACCGAGCGGCGGCACGACCGCCCGGTCTTGAGCCTGACCAGCGAACTCGGGCACCTGCCGTTCAGCATCGAGAATGCGCGCCGCCGTCGGCGGCTGCAGAAGGTCCTGGCGGCGGCCCGCCACGCCT
>DASQSR010000601.1:0-9725 GCA_035642295.1 Allostellaceae bacterium
AGCGGGCCGAAGAAGGAGGCGCCGAAGCCGGCGCTCGCCTGCACCGCGAGGCTCGCGCCCTGCACTTCGGCCGGCGCAACCGACACCGTTCCCGCCATCAGCGCGCCGGCATCGGCGGGGATGCAGAACCCGTGCAGCATCACCAGCGTCACCAGCAGCGCATAGCTCCCTTCGGCGGCGAAGCCGACGGCGGCGGCAAGAGCGGCGGAGGTGAGCATGATCAGCGTGATGGCGCGGGTGCGGCCGATGCGCAGCGCGAATTCGTTGCCGAGCACCGTTCCCGGCACGCCCAGCAGGGTGGTCGCCGTGGCAATCTCGGTCGGGCTCCAGGCGTGTGCCGTGCCGCCGCCGCGCCCGGCGGCGAAGACGAGCAAACTCACCAGCCAGGAGCGCGCCGCCAGCGCCTCGAAATTGTGGAGGCCATAGGCGAGCACGTAGCCGAGGACGCTACGATTCGCGAGGACGCGGCCGAAATCGCCGAGGATGCTACCCCGCGCGGGGCGCGGCGCCGGCTCTTGCCCGCGTACGGAGGCTGCGGCCAGCAGCATCGCCGCGAGCGGCCCCAGCGCCGCGGCGACGAACGCCCTGCGCCAGCCATAGGGCGCGGCGACCCAGCCGGCGAGCAGGAAGGAAAGCCCAGTGCCGAAGGAGTAGCACGCGGTGTAGATCGCGACGGCGCGCGAGGTGTCGCGTGTGCGGCTGCGGTCGGTCAGGATCTTGAGCCCCGGCATGTAGGTGCCCGCCAGTCCGACGCCTGCCACGGCGCGCCACAGCAGGGCCGACCAGAAGCCGTGCGCCAGCGCGGCGAAGGCGAAGGTCGCGGCGGCGGAGAGCGCGGTGCCGCAGAGATAGACCGGCCGCGCGTCGTGCCGGTCGGTGGCGCTCATGATGAAGGGCACCGCGAGAACGTAGCCGACGTAGTAGATGCCGCTGATCCATCCCGCTTCGGAACTACTGAGCCCCCACGCCGCGGTAAAGACGGGAAGCAGCGCCGCGAAGCTTGCCAGCGGCAGCAGCCCCACCAGCAGGCAGAGGCTCATCGTCAGCGTCAGGGCCGTGCCGCGCATCGGTCGGGTGTGAAAGCGGGTTACGGCAGGAGCGGCACGCCGATGACGGGCCCATGCGCGCCCAGCAACAGCGCATAGACGACGAGCCCCGCGATCCAGCGTCCGGTGCCGATTTCGCCGGGGCGGAAGCGGTTGCGACCGGCGGCGACGGCGGCGAACGGCACGATCGACGTCTCGGCGGCGAAGCGATCCCAGGCCGTGCCGAGCTGCCGCCGGCGCTTGGCGTCGATCGACACCGTGCCGGCCAGCGCCACGATCGCCAAGGCGCCGAAGAGCATCAGCGAGGCGGCATCGCCATTGCCGATGAGATGCACCAGCGCCCAGATGCCGACGCCGGTGAGGAAGGGATGGCGGGTGACGCGCAGGATGCCGGCAGGTGCTTCGCCGACGCGTCCTTCTTGCGCGACCGAGGTGGGATTGGGCGTCATGAGGCCGATCACCACCAGCAGGGTCGCCGGCAGCATCAGCAGGATGACCACCGGCCGCCACCACAGCAGCATGCCCCAGGTCGGCAGGTAAGGTGCGCGGTTGTAGGCGAAGATCAGCCAGGCGAGGCCGGCGAGCGTGGCGAGCGAGAAGAGACCGGTAAAGCCGCGCTGCCCCAGCGCCGCGACGGCCGCGTCGCGCAGCCGCGTCCCGGAGATGCCGAGATGAATGCCAATGAAGAAGAGGGCGGCCAGGATCAGTGACAGCACGGCGAGTCTCCCCAATTTCGGCCATCGCCCCGCAGGCTGGGGCCCGCAGCGGCTGGCGGCCTGAGTGTAGCGCCATCTTGGCAACTAGTTGACCGACGCCGCGCGCCGCCCCGGCTAGGGTCTCCCCGGTGACACGAAAGAGCGGCTGGGCGGAGCGATGAACGACAGTCTCGAAGGACTCTCCGAAGTCGAATGCGACATCCTGGTCATCGGCGGCGGCACCGCCGGGCCGATGGCGGCCTACAAGGCCAAGGTGAAGAACCCCAAGGCCCGGGTGGTGCTGCTCGAGAAGGCCAATGTCAAGCGCTCGGGCGCGATCTCGATGGGCATGGACGGCCTCAACAACGCCGTCATTCCCGGCCACTCGACGCCGGAGCAGTACACCAAGGAAATCACCATCGCCAATGACGGCATCTGCGACCAGGCGCCGGTCTACAAATATGCGCAGCGCTGCTTCGACATCATCCAGGAGCTGGATCGCTTCGGTGTCCGCTTCCAGAAGGACCAGACCGGCGATTTCGACGTCAAGAAGGTGCATCACATCGGCACCTACGTCCTGCCGATGCCGAATGGCGACACGGTCAAGAAGGCGCTCTACCGCCAGCTCCGCCGGGTTCAGCTGCTGATCTCGAACCGCTTCATGGCGACGCGGCTGCTGACCGGGCGCGACGGCCGGATCGCCGGCGCCATCGCCGTCAACACGCGCAGCGCCGAATTCCTCGTCGTGCGCGCCAAGGCGGTGATCCTCTGCCTCGGGGCCGCCGGCAGGCTCGGCCTGCCGCATTCGGGCTATCTCTTCGGCACCTACGAGAACGCGGCCAATTCCGGCGACGGCTATGCCATGGCCTATCACGCCGGCGCCGGCCTCGCCAATCTGGAATGCTTCCAGATCAATCCGCTGATCAAGGACTATAACGGACCCGCCTGCGCCTATGTCGCGGGGCCCTTCGGCGGCTATACCGCGAACAACGAGGGCCAGCGCTTCATCGAGTGCGATTATTGGTCGGGCCAGATGATGCTCGAGTTCTATCGCGAGCTGCAGTCCGGCAAAGGGCCGGTGTTCCTGAAGCTCGACCACCTCGCCGGCGAGACCATCAGCGAGATCGAAGGCATCCTGCACCGGGTCGAGCGTCCGACGCGGGGCCGCTTCCACGCCGGCCGCTCGACCGACTATCGGCGCCAGATGATCGAGATGCATGTCTCGGAGATCGGCTTCTGCTCCGGGCACAGCGCTTCGGGCGTGCTCGTCGACGAGTTCGCGCGCACCACCGTCCCGGGGCTTTACGCCGCCGGCGACATGGCGAACGTGCCGCACAACTACATGCTCGGCGCCTTCACCAACGGCGCCGTCGCCGGCGAGCACGCGGTCGACTACGTCGCGGAGGTCGATTTCGCCGCGTATGATCGCGCCGACGTCGCCGCCGAGCGCCGGCGCGTCCTGGCGCCGCTCGAGCGCGAGGACGGCATTCCGCCCAACCAGATCGAGTACAAGACCCGGCGCCTCGTCAACGACTACCTCCAGCCGCCGAAGATCACGCGCAAGTACGAGATCGCCGCCGACCGCTTCGGCGAGGTGCGCGAGGACCTCGAGAACGGCATGTTCGCGCGCGATCCGCACGAGCTTATGCGGGCGCTCGAGGCGGCGTCGATCCTCGACTGCGCCGAGATGGCGGTATGCGCCTCGCTGTTCCGCACCGAGAGCCGCTGGGGCCTCTATCACCATCGCGTCGAGTTTCCCGAGCGCGACAACGACAACTGGTTCTGCCACACCGTCCTCAGCAAGGTCGACGGCGCGATGACCTGCGCCAAGCGGCCGGTTGCGCCCTACATCGTGCCGATCGGCGATGACGAGCGCACCGCCTACGACAAGCAGCGCCTCCGCCGCCACGCCTGATTCGCAAGGAATTCCGCCATGCCGCTCGCCAATACGCCCACCAGCGTCCCCGTCGTCGTCGATGAAGCGAAGTGCATCGCCGACAAGGGCTGCACCGTCTGCGTCGATGTCTGTCCGCTCGACGTGCTGCGCATCAGCGAGCTTACCGGCAAGGCCTATATGAAGTACGACGAGTGCTGGTACTGCATGCCGTGCGAGGCGGATTGCCCGACTGGCGCCGTTACCGTCCACATTCCCTATCTCCTCCGCTAGACGCGCATGAGCGCCCTCGATCCGTTTGAAGAGGCCGGCGACATCGAGGCGCTTGCTGCGCGGCTTGCCGAGCCCGATGCCGGCGCGCGGCGCGTCGCCGTGATGGCCTTGGCAGAGACGGCGGATCCCGACGCGATCCCGCATCTTGCCGCGGCGCTGAGCGATCCCGCACCGGAAGTGCGCCAGCAAGCCGCGGCGGCGCTCGGCGCGTTCGACGGCGCGGCGGCGGCGCGGGCGCTCTCGGGCGCGCTCATCGACGCGGAGTCGGCGGTGGCGGAAGCCGCGGCCGACAGTCTCGCCGAGCAGCGCGATCCGGACTCGGCCGCGGTGCTGCTGCCGTTCATTGCCCATGACCGGGCTTTCGTGCGGCGTGCCACGCTTCGCGCGCTCAAGGAGCTGCGCTGCCGCGACGCCTTGATGCCGGCAATCGAGGCACTGCGCGACGGCGATGCCGCGGTGCGCGTCGAGGCGGTCGGCGTGATCGGCTATCTGAAGCTCGAAGCGGCGCTGCCGGCGCTCATCGCCGCGGCGCGCGACGAGAGCCCCGCCGTGCGCCGCACCGTTGCCAGTGCGCTCGGCTTCTCTGCCTCGAATCACGCCGCAGACGCGATCATCGCGCTTATGGACGATCCCGATTGGCAGGTGCGCGAGATTGCGGCCGAGACCGTTGGCAAGACGGGCGCCGCGGCCGCGGAAGCGATGCTCGTCGTGCGGCTCGAGGATCGCTTCTGGCAAGTGCGGCTCAAGGCGGTGCGCAGCCTCGGCAAGCTCAAGGCGCGCGCCGCGGTCCCCGACATCCTTCCAGCGCTCGACCATCCCGTGAGCAATCTGCGCAAGGAGGCGGCGGCGGCGCTGGGCGAGATCGCCGATCCCGCGGCGCTCCCGGCGCTCGAGAGCCATCTGGGCGAGCCGGACCCCGACGTGCGCAAGAACTTGCGCTGGGCGATCGGCCGCATTCGCGCGGGCTGATCATGCGGCGGTCGTCATGGGTCGGGAGATGACCGCCTTGGTCGAGCGACCGAAAGCGAAGACCGCGACCGGGCCGCAAACGCCAAAATACGCCGCGATCTGCGCGGCGCTTCGCGAGCGCATCCTGTGCGGCGACTTTGCCCGTGGCGCGCAGCTGCCCTCGGAGAGCGAACTGATGCGCGAATTCGCCGTGAGCCGCGTCACGGTGCGCCTCGCGCTCGATGCCCTGCGCTCGGCCGGGCTGGTGGAAAGCCGCCAGGGCAAGGGCTACTTCGTGCGCAGGGTTCGGGCGGTGCAGGATCTCGGCCGGCTGCAAGGCTTCGGCGAGCTGATGGCCGCGGCCGGCGTCGAGGCGCATTCGGTCGTGCTCGGCGTGTCGGAAGGCCCGGCGAGCGCCGAAGTGCAGAAGGCGCTTGGCCTCGACCGCCATGGCGCGGTCGTCGCGATCGAGCGCGTGCGCATCGGCGGCGGCGCTCCCCTGTCCTACGATGTGAGCTACTTCCCCGTCGATATCGGCCGCCGTCTGATCGAGCTCGATCTCGCCCATGCCGATATCTTCGCGCTTATCGAGGAAAAGCTCGGCATCGATCTCGGCTTTGCCGACCTCTCGCTCGAGGTCGCCGCCGCCGATCCCGTTACCGCCCGCCATCTCAGCGTGCGCGACGGCGATGCCCTGCTGAGGATCCGTCGGCTTACGTTCGACAGCCGGCGCCGGCCGATCGATTTCGAGTATCTGTACGGCCGGCCCGACGCGTTCCAGTTCCGCGTGCGCGTGCCCCGCGGCTGACCGGCGGCTTGTATTAACAAGTCGTGCGGCCGCCGCCGAAGTTTTGAGCAGCCGGCGCCGCCCGCGCCTCGCGAAGCGGCAGGAGGCCGGTCACAGGGCTCTCACAGGCAGCAAAATCGTCCATCCTTTCAATTGCTTGCCCAAACCACGAGCGGGCTCTCGGGGCTGGCACATCGATTGCTCCTCTCCGAGGCAAGGTTAAGACGAGTCCACCTCGACAGGAGGGGTCCCTGATGCGCCTCAGAGCCTTGAGCGTCGCCGCTGCTGCCGGCCTGCTGCTGATCGCGCCCGCCCATGCCGAGACGATCGACATCGCGATCGGCCATCAGAGCATGTGCACCGACACCTATACGGCGGGCATCATCGTCAAGGAACTCCATCTCCTCGACAAGAACCTGCCGCATACCGGCAAATACGCGAACGCGACCTACGACATCACCTGGAAGGATTACAGCTCGGGTGGGCCGATCACGAACGAGATGCTGGCGAACAAGCTCAATTTCGGCGTGATGGGCGACTACCCGCTGATCGTGAACGGCGCGAAGTTCCAGGCGACCGATAGCCTGCGGACGCTTTACGTCTCGGGCACGGGCTACAATCTGAAGGGCTCCGGCAACGGCATCGACGTGCCGGTGGCTTCGAACATCTACGACATCAAGCAATTGACCGGCAAATCGGTGTCGACGCCGGTCGGCAGCGCGTCATGGGGCATGTTGATCAAGGCGCTCGGCGACAATCACATGACACTGGCGTCGCTCGATCTGTTGAACCAATCGCCGGCGGTCGGCGCGGCGAACATCCAGGCCGACAAGATCGACGCCCACGCCGATTTCTGCCCGTGGTCCGAGCTGATGGAATATCGCGGCACCGGCCGCAAGATCTACGACGGCAGCCAGACCGGTGTGCCCTATTTGCACGGCCTCGTCGTGCGCAAGGATTTCGCCGACGCCTATCCCGAAGTGGTCGTCAGCTTCATCAAGGCGATTTACGAGGCGGGCAAATGGGTCGAAGCCGATCCGATGAAAGCATCCCAGACCATGGAAGGCTGGACCGGCGTCGAGAAGGAAGTCCTCTATCTCTATTTCTCCAAAGGCGGGCTGCTGACGCTTGATCCGACGCTCAAGCCGCAATGGATCAAGGCGCTCGAGTTCGACCATCAGGTGCTGGCCAAGGCCGATCTGTCGCCGCCCCTCGATTTCAAATCCTGGGTCGACGACGGCTTCATTCGCAAGGCCTATGCAGAGATGGGCGTGGACTATGACCAGGCTCTCACGAAGATCGTCGATCCTGCGGTGGCCAATCGCGGCCTGCCGTATGAAATCTGGCACGCCCGCGATGGGATCGAGACCTATCCGACGTTGAAGAAATTCCTCAAGGCGGTCGCGGATTTCAGGGCGACCGGCGCCAAGATCAACGCGACCTACGTCTACGACCACAACAGCGGCCTCAAGATGTTTGGCAAGTCCGGCTTCTACGTGAAGTCGCCGGACGACAGCTACGCGGTCTTCCTGCTCAAGGACGACGCCGACAGCTATGCCAAGAGCGTGAAAGGCCAGGTGTTGAGCTTCGACCAGGCCGTGTCGGCGGGAGGTGCCTGACGCGCCCCTGTGGTTGAGCGGGCTTTGAACGACGCGGCAGGAGTGCGTGGGAGATGAGTGTCGAGGCTGGCAGGGAATTGGTGGCGGCACGGCCGGCGTCCTGGACCGACGCACCGGCTGCCGGCGAAGGGGCCGGGACGGACCGACACGCGCAGGGCAGCGACGATAACGTGGCGCTTGCCGTCGACAGCCCGGCGCGCGACCGGGCGTTGGCGCTGGCCCGCAGCTGGTCGCTGCGCGGCGCGGCGCTCTTGGCCGGGCTCGCCCTCTGGTACTGGGCGGCCAAGGTCCACCTCGATTTTTATTTCCGATTTGACAACGTACCGACGCCGCTCGCCGTCGCCGAAGCCCTGTGGCGTCACGCTCACGAAGCCAAGTTTTACCTCCACATCGCCGTCAGCATGAGGCGTATTGCCCTCGGCTACTCGCTTGCCGCGGTGACCGGCATCTTCCTCGGTTTGCTGATGGGGCGGCTGCAGACCGTGCGCGATCTGCTCATGCCCTATATCGAGCTGTTGCGTCCGATCCCGGCGGTCGCGTGGATCCCGCTGGCGATCTTGATGTGGCCGACCGAGGAATCATCGATCATCTACATCGTCTTTCTCGGTGCGCTCTTTCCGATCGTCTTGAATACCATTCACGGCGTCGAGCAGACCCCGGAAGTTCTCGTTCGCGCCGCCGAATCGCTCGGCGCCAGCCGCGTCCAGATCTTCTGGCACGTGGTGCTTCCGGCGGCATTGCCGAGCATCGCCGCCGGGCTTTCGGTCGGCATGGGGGTCGCGTGGTTCTCGCTGCTCGCCGGCGAGATCATCAGCGGCCAATACGGCATCGGCTATTTCACCTGGAACGCCTATTCCCTCATCCAGTATCCGGACATCATCGTCGGCATGCTGCTCATCGGCGTGTTCGGCACGCTGTCGACCTATGGCGTGCAACTTCTGATGCGGCCGCTGCTGGCCTGGCAACGGCGGACGCGATGAGAGGCGCGCTCGCGGTGATGCGGGACACGATCCGCGAAAATCGCGGGCTCTGGCTCGCCATGACGTTCGGGTTCGTCGTCGCCTACTACATGACGCTGTTGGCGATCGTTGTCTGGCGCATCGGCAGCCTGCCGAACTACGTCGTCTTCTATGACTGGCCTGCCGATGTCTTGAACATCATCCGGTCGACGCCCTCGGTACGCGACATGCTGCCGATCATCGGCAACGAGTGGATCTTCGAGACCGGATACAAGAACTACAGCTACGGGCACGGCATCGCCGAATGGAGCCTGGCGATCATCCCGCCCAAGGTCGTCGTCGTCATGTTGCTCGGCGCGCTCAGCGCCTTGAGCGTGCTGCTGCTGCTGCGGATGCGGGCCCATTGTCCCGCCCGAACGCAAGGTGCCGGCGCAGCCGCCGCGGGACTGGGCTCCCTGCTCGTCGCCATGACCAACGTCACGCTGTTCTGGGTCTCCTGCTGCTCGACGGCGACCTGGGTCGTCGGGCTCTCGCTGCTGGGTCTCGAGACCACCACGGCCTATGCGCTGTTGCCCTACGGAACCGATTTGTCCGTGGTCGGATTCGCGATCCTGCTGGCGACGAATTTCTGGCTCGCGCGCCGGTGCTTGCCGCGCGCGCCGCGCCGGCCCGCGAGATCGGCGCAGCGTTTGGCGATGCAGGATCTTTGAGGCGAGGGCCATGATCAGGCAGGTCGTGAAACTGGAAGAGAGGGCCGCCGCGAAAAGCGGACGAAGCGCAGACAAGGGCCGCATTCTCATTGAGCGGGTCGCCGTGACCTACGGCCGCGGCGCGCATCGGCACATGGCGGTGACGGAGACCTCGCTCGAGATCGCGCCGGGCGAATTCGTCTGCCTGCTCGGTCCCTCGGGTTGCGGCAAGTCGACTTTGCTCAATTGCGTTGCCGGCTATGTGCGGCCGTCGCAGGGCCAGGTATCGATCGACGACGTGCCCGTCACGAAGCCGGGTCCCGATCGCGGCATGGTCTTCCAGCAGTATTCACTTTTCCCGTGGAAGACCGTGTTCGACAACGTCGCCTTTGGACCGCGGCTGGCCGGCAAGGGCGATGCCCAGGCGACGTCGATCGCGCGCACGCTTCTTGAAATGGTCGGCCTCTCCGGTTTCGCCAGGAAATATCCGGGCGAGCTTTCCGGCGGCATGCAGCAACGCGTCGGCATCGCCCGCGCCTTGGCGAATTATCCAACCGTGCTGTTGATGGACGAGCCGTTCGGCGCGCTCGATTCCCAGACGCGGGCGATGATGCAGCAGAATCTACTGCGCATCTGGGGCGAATTCGGCATCACCGTGTTGTTCGTCACGCACGACGTCGACGAGGCGCTGTTTCTCGCCGATCGTGTTCTGGTGATGAGTGCCAGTCCGGGCCGCGTCATCGCCGATCTGACCGTGTCGCTCGAGCGGCCGCGGTTGCCCGAGATCGCTACCGAGGAAGCCTTTATCCGGTTGA
>DASQSR010000602.1:0-4828 GCA_035642295.1 Allostellaceae bacterium
GGCAAGGTGGTCAAGGTCGATCGCGTCGAATGGGACTATATCCCGGATCCTGCCACCGCCGCCGCCGCGCTCAACGCCGGCGAAGTCGATTGGTGGGAGCAGCTGCCGCCGGACCTGGTGCCGCTGCTGAACAAGAACCCGGATGTGGTGGTGGCCAATACCGATCCGCTGGGCAGCCTCGGCGTCGCGCGCTTCAATCACCTGCTGCCGCCCTTCAACAATGTGAAGATGCGGCAGGCGCTGCTCTATATCATCGATCAGACCGACATCATGACGGCGGTCGCCGGCGATCCCAAGAACTGGAAGGCCTGCTATTCGGTCTATATCTGCGGCACGCCGCTGGCGAGCGAAGCCGGCGCGGCACCGCTCATGGGCGAGCGCGATCCGGCCAAGGCCAAGGCGCTCATCAAGGAAGCCGGGTACAACGGCGAGCGCATCGTGCTGATGACCGCGACCGATCAACCGAGCATCAACGCGCAGGCCAATGTCGCCGCCGACGAAATGCGCCAGGCCGGGCTCAATGTCGATCTGCAGGCGATGGATTGGGGCACGCTGATCAACCGCCGCGCCAGCAAGGCGCCGATCGACAAGGGCGGATGGAACATGTTCTTCACCTGGTTCGGCGGCGCCGACATGCTCAATCCGGCGCTCAATTTCCCGCTCAACGCCGTTGGCGAGAAGGGGTGGTTCGGCTGGGCCTCCGACGAGAAGCTCGTTGCGCTGCGCGCGCAATGGATGGCGGCGTCGGACCCCGCGGCGCAGAAGCAGATTGCCACGGCCATGCAGGAAGAAGCTTTCGCCAGCGTGCCCTTCATCCCCACCGGGCAGTTCGTCATGCCGACCGCCTTCCGCAAGACGCTGTCGGGCGTGGTGCCTGCGCCGGTGGTGTTCCTGTGGAATGTCGCGAAGGAGTAAGGGCAACGGTCGCTTCCTCCGGCTGATCGTGCCGTCGCGCACGCTGCGGGCATAGCCATGTTCGCCTATCTCATTCGCCGTCTTCTCGCCACCATCCCGGTCATGGGGGTGGTCGCGCTGTTCGTCTTCTCGCTGCTCTATATCGCGCCCGGCGATCCAGCGGCGGTGATTGCCGGCGATTTCGCGACCGCGCAGCAGATCGCCGCCATTCACCGGAAGCTCGGCCTCGACGAGCCGTTCTTCCTGCGCTTCGGCCACTGGCTCTGGGGCGTGCTCCATGGCGATCTCGGCATCTCCATTTTCACCAACCTGCCGGTGACGCAATTGATCGGGCAGCGGCTCGAGCCGACCCTGGCGCTGACCTTGACGACGTTGGTGGTCACTATCGTCTTTGCGGTTCCCTTGGGCGTGATCGCCGCCTGGAAGGCGGGCACCTGGATCGACCGCGCCGTGATGCTCGTTGCCGTCGCGGGATTCTCGCTGCCGGCCTTCGTGCTCGCTTATCTCCTCATCTTTGCCTTCTCGACCAAGCTCGACCTGCTGCCGGTGCAGGGCTATGTCAGCTTCCGCGACGGCTTCCTGCCCTTCATCGCGCATCTGATCCTGCCCAGCATCACGCTCGGCCTTGTCTATGGCGCGCTCATCGCCCGCTTCACCCGCGCCAGCATGCTCGACGTGCTGAGCCAGGACTATATCCGCACGGCGCAGGCCAAAGGGCTCGCCAACGGCCAGGTGCTGCTCGGCCATGCGCTCAAGAACGCCGCGGTGCCGATCGCCACGGTGATCGGCATCGGCGTCGCGCTGCTGATCAGTGGCGTCATCGTCACCGAGACCGTCTTCGCCATTCCCGGCATCGGCCGATTGACCGTCGATGCCATCCTGCGCCGCGACTATCCCATCATCCAAGGCGTGGTGCTGCTGTTCTCGGCGGCTTATGTGCTGATCAATCTGCTGGTCGATGTCAGCTACACGCTGCTCGATCCGCGCGTGAGGTATTGAGATGGCGGCGATCTCGACCGAAATCGTCCTGCCGGCGCCGCGCCGCCGCTGGCTGCGCGAGGCGATCCGCCGCCATCCCACCGTCGCGGCGGGATCGCTTCTGCTGCTGCTGATCGGCGCGCTCGCCGTCTTGGCGCCCTATCTCGGCACCGTCGATCCGATCGCGGTGTCGCCGGTGAAGCGCCTGCGGTTTCCCTCCGAGACCGCCTGGTTCGGCACCGATGCTTATGGGCGCGACGTCTACAGCCGCACGCTCTATGGCGCGCGCGTCTCGCTCCAGGTCGGGCTGGGCGTGGCCGCGCTCGCGACCCTTTTGGGCCTTGCGATCGGGCTCGTCACCGGTTTCGTCCGCCTCGCCGACGCGCTGGTGATGCGCGTCATGGACGGGCTCATGTCGGTGCCGCCGGTGCTGCTGGCGATCGCGCTGATGGCGCTGACCAAAGCGAGCGTTGGCAATGTCATCCTGGCTATCACCATCTCCGAGGTGCCGCGCGTCGCCCGCCTGGTGCGCGGCGTCGTGCTGTCGCTGCGCGAGCAGCCCTTCGTCGAGGCGGCAATGGCGGCGGGGACGCCGCTGTTCCGCACGCTCTGGCGCCACATCCTGCCCAACACGATCGCGCCGGTGCTGGTGCAGGCCACCTACATCTGCGCCTCGGCGATGATCACCGAGGCGGTGCTGAGCTTCATCGGCGCCGGCACGCCGCCGCAGATCCCGAGCTGGGGCAACATCATGGCGGAGGGCCGCGTCTATTTCGAAATCCGGCCCTATCTCATCATCTTTCCGGGCCTCTTCCTGTCGGCGACGGTGCTGGCGGTGAACCTGGTCGGCGACGGCTTGCGCGATGCGCTCGATCCGCGCCTCGCGCGGCGCATGTGAGGGGCGCAATGCGCGAGCCGCTGCTCTCGATCGAGGATTTGCGCACGCATTTCTTCACCCGCGACGGCGTCGTGCGCGCGGTCGACGGCGTCTCCTATGCGGTAGGAGCGGGCGAGACGCTGGCGGTGGTCGGCGAAAGCGGCTGCGGCAAGAGCGTCACCGCGCTCTCCGTCCTCCGCCTCGTGCCGTCGCCGCCGGGCCGCATCATCGGCGGCGCCATCCGCTTCGCGGGCCGGAACCTGCTCGAGCTCGGCGAGGCCGAGATGCGCCGCATCCGCGGCAACGAAATCTCGATGATCTTTCAGGAGCCGATGACCTCGCTCAACCCGGTGCTGACCGTCGCCCGGCAGATCGGCGAGACGCTGCGGCTGCATCAGGGGCTCGACCGGCGCCAGGCCGCGGCGCGGGCCATCGAAATGCTGCGGCTGGTGCGGATTTCCGAGCCCGAGCGGCGCGCGCGGCAATATCCGCACGAGCTCTCCGGTGGCATGCGCCAGCGCGTGATGATCGCCATGGCGCTCGCCTGCAATCCGAAGCTGCTGATCGCCGACGAGCCAACCACCGCCCTCGACGTCACCATCCAGGCGCAGATCCTCGATCTCATGCGCGAGCTGAAGGCGAAGATCGGCGCGGCGATCATCCTCATCACCCATGATCTCGGCGTGGTCGCCGAGATGGCCGAGCGCGTCGTCGTGATGTATGCCGGCCGCAAAGTCGAGGAAGCGCCGGTCCGGGCGCTCTTCCGCCGCCCGCTCCATCCCTATACGCGCGGGCTCCTCGCTTCCGTGCCGCGCCTCGGTGCCGCGCTCGGCCGCGATCCGCCCCCGCTGGCGGAGATCCCGGGGACCGTGCCTTCCTTGCGCGAGGAGATCGCCGGCTGCGCCTTCGCGCCGCGCTGCGTCTCGGCGACGGAGCGCTGCCGCCGCGAGGCGCCGTCGCTCGAGGAGACGATGCCGGGTCATTTCGCCGCCTGCTTCGCTGCCGCGCGGCTCGCCTCATGACGGCGCGAGCCCTCCCGCCGCTGATCGAGGTCGAGGGGCTGAAGAAGCACTTCCCCGTGCGCAAGGGCGTGTTCTCGCGCGTCGCCGGCTATGTCTACGCCGTCGACGGCATCAGCTTCCGCATCGAGGCAGGCGAGACGCTCGGGCTCGTCGGCGAGTCCGGCTGCGGCAAGTCGACGGCGGCGCGGGCGATCCTCAAGCTGATCGAGCCGACCGCCGGCACGGTGAAGCTGCGCGGCCAGCGCATCGACCAACTGCGGCCGGGAGAAATGCGGCCCTATCGGCGTGACATGCAGCTGGTGTTTCAGGACCCCTACGCCTCGCTCAACCCGCGCCTCTCGGCGGGGGAGATCGTCGCCGAGCCGCTGCTCAACTACGACGTCACCCGCGGCGCCGCGCTCAAGCGGCGCGTGGCCGAGCTTTTTCATAAGGTCGGGCTTCGCGAAGAGGCGATGCGGCGCTATCCGCACGAATTCTCCGGCGGGCAGCGCCAACGCATCGGCATCGCGCGGGCGCTGGCGCTGAGCCCCAGCCTCATCGTCTGCGACGAGCCGGTCTCGGCGCTCGACGTGTCGGTCCAGGCTCAGGTGGTGAACCTCCTGCGCGACCTGCAGCGGGAATTGAAGCTCTCTTATCTCTTCGTCGCCCACGACCTCGCCATCGTCGAGCATATCAGCCACCGCGTCGCCGTGATGTATCTCGGCCGCATCGTCGAGCTGGCGCCGCGCGACACGCTGTTCCGCGCGCCGCTCCATCCCTATACCGAGGCCCTGCTCTCTGCCGTGCCGGTGCCGGAGCCGGACGCCAGGCGCCAGCGCATCATTCTTTCGGGCGATGTGCCGAGTCCGATCAACCCGCCCAGAGGCTGCCGCTTCCACACCCGCTGTCCTTATGCCGAGGCGCGCTGCCGCGAGGAGGAGCCGGAGATGCGCGAGCTGCGCCCCGGGCAATTCGTCGCCTGCCATTTGCGGGCGGTCGACAAGGCCGCCTTCGCGCGCGATGATGCGCGCCATGGTGGGGCTCGGACCGAATGAGG
>DASQSR010000603.1:0-2795 GCA_035642295.1 Allostellaceae bacterium
CGTGCGCCGCCCCGGCTTACGGCCCCGGCGTCGCCGAACGTCTCGGCGTCACATCCAAAGTGCCGGGCCGCCGAATAGCAGCGTTCGTTGGTCTCGGCTAAACCAATGGCTCACCAACCCGCTATGACCTCTGCTAAAAGCAGAGTGTGGCGGGCCGGGTGATCACGATCGCGCAACGTAAGGGCGGGGCTGGCAAGACGACGTTGGCGGCGCAGCTCGCAATCGCCTGGGCGAAGGGCGGCGCACGGGTCGCGCTGCTCGACATCGATCCGCAAGGCAGCCTCGCCGCCTGGGTCAGGTTACGCCGCGCGCGGCTCGGCGATGCGACGATCGGCTTCGAATTTGCGGCGTTGCCCGGTTGGCGCGCCGAGCAATGGATAGGCGATCATGCGCGCGATGCCGGTTTCGTCATCGTCGACAGTCCACCGCATGTCGAGACCGAGGCGCGGATCGCGGTCCGAGTGGCCGGGCTGGTGCTGATCCCGGTGCAGCCTTCGCCGCTTGATCTGTGGGCAACCGAGGCGACCTTGACGATGGCGCGCAACGAACGCCGGCCCGCAATCGCCGTGTTGAACCGCGTGCCGCCGCGCTCGTCCGCGACCGAGAGCATCGCCGCCGATCTTACGGCTCTCGGGGTTGCCGTTGCCGCCAGCCGCATCGGCAATCGCGTCGCGTTAGTCCAGGCGATGGCGCAGGGCCTGGGCGTGCTCGAAACTGCCGCCGCGAGCCCCGCCGCCGCCGAAATCGCCACCCTCGCCGTCGAACTCCAACGCGCCTAGATCACCTGCTCGCTGGAGGAGGTTGGATTGGAACCCTCGGTCCCCATCGGATGGTCGACGCTTGCTGCATGACTGCGGATTCCGATGATGCCGGCCGGGGATTCCGATTGAAGTCGGCCACCTGTTCCGATCGAAGTCGGCCGGCCGTTCCGATTGATGTCGGCCGGGGTGGCGGGTCGCCCGCTGGTCGGACGTGATCTCTCCATAACGGACTGGGTCGGGTCAAGCTGCGGCGATTTTCAGCGCCTTTTGCTTGCGCAAACTGTCGCCCCTGAGCTGTAGGCGATGGGCGTTGTGAACGATGCGGTCGAGGATGGCGTCGGCGAGTGTCGGTTCGCCGATCAGGTCGTGCCAACGGTCGACCGGGATCTGACTGGTGATCAGCGTGGCGCCGCGGCCGTAGCGGTCCTCGACGATTTCGAGCATGTCGTGACGCTGCTCGGGCCCGAGTGGCTCAAGCCCCCAATCGTCGAGGATCAGCAGCTTGACGCCGCCGAGGGCGCCCATCAGACGCGGGTATCGCCCGTCGCCGCGGGCGAGCGCGAGATCGCCGAACATCCGCGGCACGCGCTGATAGAGCACCGAGCGGTTATCGCGACAGGCCTTTTGTCCGAGGGCACAAGCCAGCCAACTTTTGCCGACGCCGGCGGGCCCTTCGATGATCAGGTTCTGCGCCTCGTCGATCCACTTGCCGGCAGTCAACGCCTGGAACAGCGCGCGGTCGAGCCCGCGGGCGGCGCGGTAATCGACGTCCTCGACCGCAGCCTGGTGGCGCAGACGGGCGTAACGCAGCCGAGCCCGCAGCCGCCGCTCGTAACGATCGCTGGCTTCTCGGTCGAGCAGCAGTCCGAGCCACTCGGAATGCGAGAGATCGGCGCTCTGCGGGTTGGCCTCCAGCTCGGCGAAGGCGCGCGCCATGCCGGCGAGGCCGAGTTGGTGCATCTGGTCGATGGTCGGATGGGTCAGCACGATCAAGCCTCCTCAATGGTAGTAGCGGGAGCCGCGGATGTTGGGGTGGTCGGGCAACAGCTCGCCCTGCCGAGCAGCTCGGGCCGGCTGCTTGTCGAGCCCATGCTTGAGGATCGACTGGATTGATCCGTAGGACCGGGCGCCGATGTCGAGACCGCGGTCGCAAGCCGCTTCCAGCCGGGCGGCACCGTATTGGCGGCCCAGACGGAGGATGCCGATGCAGGCCCGATAGCCCTGCTCGGGGTGCGGCCTGCTCTCCAGGATCAGCTCGGTCAGCTTGGCGGTGCTGGGACCAATCGTCGCCGCGTCGATGCGGATGCGCTCGAGCGTCCACTCGGCATATCGCCGATGGGAACTGGGCATATGCTCGGCAATGGTTGTATGCCGGCCGCGACCGGCGCCGCGCAGATGCACGGCGACGCGCTCGCCTTTGCGGAACAGCTCGACCGTGTGGGCGGTGATGCGCGCGTCGAGCTGCTCGCCGATCAGCCGGTATGGTACTGAGTAATAGTGTGCGTCGATGTCGACGTGATAGTCGCGCGCGACGCGGCGGACCCGCCACTCGGCATATTCGTAAGGCTCAGCCGGCAGCGTCTTGAGCGCCGGGCAGTCGAGTTCGAGGAACAGATCGCGGCGGCTGACGCCGAGGCGGCGCATCGGCCTGGCATTGAGGTCGGCGACCAGTTCGCCGATCGCCTGGTTCAGCTCGCCGAGCGAGAAGAAACGGCGGTTTCTGAGACGCGCCAATATCCAGCGCTCGACGACCAACACACCAACCTCAACTTTGGCCTTGTCGCGCGGGCGCCGCGGCCGTGCCGGCAAGATCGCCGTGCCGTAATGGGTCGCCAGGTCGAGATAGGTGCGGTTGAGCCCGGGTTCGTACCAATTGGCGCGAGTGACGCCAACCTTGGGGTTGTCAGGCACCAACTGCGCCGGTACGCCGCCCATGAAAGCGAGCGCGCGGACATGCGAGCCGATCCAATCGGGCAGCGTCTGCGTCCAGCTCGCCTCGGCATAGGTGTAGCTGGAGGCGCCCATCACCGCGAC
>DASQSR010000604.1:0-9070 GCA_035642295.1 Allostellaceae bacterium
CGCCGCCTCTCTCCTCGCGCCCGCGCTGGCGATTGCTGCAGGGGCCGCCGCGGCCGCCACCCGCGACGAAATCGCCAGGGCGACGCGCGCGACAATCGCCGGGCTCGACCTTCAGCTTGACTTGCCGCGCGAGCCGGAGCCGGCGAGCTGGCATCTGACACTGCCGCCGGAGCTGTTGTGGGGCGTGGCGATCCTGGGCGGCTTGCTGGTCCTCTATTTTTTTCTGCGGGAAATCATCCCGGGATTGCGGCGCTCGCCGCGCGACGCCGGTTGGCATGACGGCGATGCGGAAAGCGGAGGAGCGACAGTGCCGGAAGCCGTCGCTATCGCCGCGGACGAGCTGGCGCGGCAGGGCCGCTTCGCCGAGGCGATGCATCTCCTGCTGTTCGAGGCGCTTGCGGCGATGCGCCGACGCGATCAGGTCTTCGCGGAATCGCTGACCAGCCGCGAGATCCTGCGGCGCGTCCGCTTGTCGGAAGCGGGGAGCGCATCGCTGCGCGACATCGTCGCGCGCGTCGAGTGGAGCTATTTCGGCGAGCATCCCGCCGGCGCCGAGGATTATCGCCACTGCCGCGACAGCTTCGACCGGCTGGCGGCGGCGCTGCAGGGCGTCTCCGCCGCATGAGCGAGGTCTCGCCCTTTCCGCGGCGGATGCTGATCGCCTGGATCGGTGCCGCGCTGCTGAGCTTTGCCGCTTCGCTCTATTTCATGGGCGGCGGCGGAACCGAGAGCGGCGTCGACGCGGTCGGCCCCAGCGCCTTCTCGCGCTCTGCCATCGGCTATGCCGGGCTCGCCGATATTCTGCGCCGGATCGGCATCCCCGTGGTCAAGAGCCGGTACGACGCGCTGACCAAGCTCGGGCCGGGAGGCGTTCTTGTCATCGCCGAGCCGCTGCCCGGCCTCGCCGGGGTCGGAGGCGTGGCGGCGCTGGCACAAGCGCCCGCGGCGCTGCTGATCCTGCCGAAATGGCTGGGCGAGGAGAGCCAATCCCACGCCGGTTGGCTCGCCAAGGCGCAGCTCTGGCCGACGGGCGTGCCTGCCCCGGTGCTCGCCTTGGCGGTGCCGGGCGCCAGCCTGGTGCGCCAGGACAAGATTGCGGACTGGACCGTCAACCGGCTGGGGGTGGTGCCGGTGCTCGATCCTCCCGTCCAGCTCATCCGCTCCGACCGGCTGCGGCCGATCGTCGGCAATGCCGACGGCATGCTGGTGGGCGAGCTCGACGATCGCGGGCGGCGCCTCTTCGTGCTGGCCGATCCCGACGTCCTCGCCAATCACGGCATCGCCCGCGGCGAGAATGCCGCCTTCGCCGTGGCGCTGATCGAGGCGCTGGGAGCAGGCAGGGTGGCGCCGCCCAATGTCGTCTTCGACGAGACGCTGCACGGCTATGTCGCGCAGCCGGCGAGCCCGGCGCGGCTTCTGTTCCGCTTTCCCTTCGTCTTCGCCACGGTGCAGGCGGCGCTCGCCATCCTGCTGCTGCTGTGGGCGAGCCTCAAGCGCTTCGGCGCGCCCGAAACCGCGCCGCCGCCGCTCGCGGCCGGCAAGACCGGCCTCATCCGCAACGCGGCGGCGCTGCTCGACCATGCCGGCCATCGGCCGGTGATGGTGCAGCGCTACGTGCAGGCAACGCTGCGCGAGGCCGCGCGCCTGCTGCACGCGCCGCGCGGCCTCGAGGGCCCGGCGCTGATCGACTGGCTGAAGAGCGCCGGCGCGGCGCGCGGCGTCACGCTCGATTGTGCCGGGATCATCGCCCGGAGCGAGCGCCGCACCGATGAGGCGGGGCTTGCCGCCTGCGCCCGCGACATCTATCAGTGGAAGGGGGAGATCGTCGATGGACCTTCAGCAGATTCGCGTGCTCACCGACGCGTTGCGGGGCGAGGTGAGGAAGGCGGTGGTCGGGCAGGATGAGGCGATCGACCTGCTGCTGACCAGCCTGCTGGTGGGCGGCCATGTCCTGCTCGAAGGCGTGCCGGGCACCGCCAAGACGCTGATCACCCGCGCCTTCGCCGCCGGGCTCTCGCTGCAGTTCGGCCGCATCCAGTTCACGCCGGACCTGATGCCCGGCGACGTCATCGGCACCAACCTCTTCAATTTCCAGACCAACGGCTTCGTCCTCACCAAGGGACCGATCTTCACCGAGCTGCTGCTGGCCGACGAGATCAACCGCGCCCCGCCCAAGACGCAGTCGGCCCTGCTCCAGGCGATGAACGAGCGCGCCGTGACCATCGACGGCAAGGACTATGCGCTCGGCGACACCTTCATGGTGGTGGCGACGCAGAACCCGGTGGAGCAGCAGGGGACCTATCCGCTGCCCGAGGCGCAGCTCGATCGCTTCCTGTTCAAGCTCGTCATCGACCATCCCGCCCGCGACGAGGAGCGCGAGATCGTCCGCCGCCACGGCCACCGCCCGGTGGCGCCGCGGCTCGAGGATTTCGGCATCGCCCCCGTTCTGACCGGCGACGTGCTGATACTGCTGCGCCAGGTCGTCGAGCGCATCCGCCTTTCCGACGCGCTCATCGACTACATCGTCGACGTCGTGCGCGCGACGCGGCAGCATGCCTCCCTCGAGGTCGGCGCTTCGACGCGTGCCGCCAACATGCTCGCCGCCGCCGCGCGCGCCTTCGCGGCGCTGCAGGGCCGCGACTTCGTCATTCCCGACGACGTGAAGCTGCTGGCCCTGCCGGTGCTGCGCCACCGCGTCATGCTGTCGCCCGGCGCCGAGATCGAGGGCATCGCCGCCGATCGCATCATCGGCGAAATCCTGGATCAGACGGCCGCGCCTCGATGAGGCCGACGGGTCGCGCCGTGCTGGTCTTCGCGCTCGGCGTGCCGCTGGCGCTGCTGCTGGTGGTGGCGAACCCGGCGCTGTGGCCGTTCTCCTTCGATTACGGTGCCCTGGTGCTGATCGCGATCGCCGCCGATCTCGCGCTGGCGCTGCCTCGCGGCCGGCTCGCGGCGACGGTGACGCCGCCGGCGCGACTTTATATCGGCGAGGAGGGGGCGATCGCCGTCAGCCTCTCGACCGGCCGCCGTTATCCGCGGCCGGTGCGCTTCGAGCTGCTGGCCGAGCAGAGCGGCGCGATCGATCCGCCGGAGGTCGCCGCGGCCGAGCTCGCTCCCGGCGCCGCGTGTCTCGTCAAGCTGCGGCTGGTCCCGCGTCGCCGCGGGCGGGTCCGCGTCGACCGCCTGTGGCTGCGCTGGCGCGCGCCGCTCGGGCTGATCGAGCTCTCGCGCATCATCGGCATCGACCGCGAGATCGACGTGCTGCCCAATATCCGCGGGATCGAAAGCGCCGCGCTGCAGTTCTATGGGCAGGAGGCAATCTTCGGTATCAAGCTGCAGCAGCAGCGCGGCGAGGGGACGGAGTTCGATGCGCTGCGCGACTATGCCCCCGGTCTCGACGCGCGCTTCATCGATTGGAAGCATTCGGCGCGTCATCGCAAGCTGCTGTGCAAGGAGTTCCGCGCCGAGCGCAACCACCCGGTGGTCCTCGCCTTCGATACCGGCTATCTCATGCGCGAGCCGATCGAGGGCATGCCGCGGCTCGATCACGCCATCAATGCCGGGCTGCTGCTGGCGTGGATCTCGCTTCGAGGCGGCGATTTCGTCGGCACTTACGGCTTCGACGCGGCGGTGCGGCAGTACCTGGCGCCGATCCGCGGGCGCGCCGCGTTCGGTCGGCTGCAGCAGGCCGCGGCCGCGCTCGACTATCGCGCCGATGAGACCAACTTCACCCTCGGCCTCGCCGAGCTGGGCGCCCGGCTGAACCGGCGGGCGCTGGTCGTTCTCTTCACCGAATTCGTCGACACCGTCACCGCCGAGCTGCTGATCGAGAGCATGGGGCGGATGGCGAGCCGGCACCTGGTGGTCTTCGTCACCTTGCGCGATTCGCTGCTGCAGCAGACCGTCGATGCCGCGCCGGAGCGCTTCGAGCGTGTCGCCGCCTCGGTCATCGCCCAGGACATGCTGCGCGACCGGCGCATCGTCTTCGAGCGCCTCGAGCGTCTCGGCGTCCAATGCCTCGACGTGCCGAGCGGAAGCTTGGCCGTCGCTCTCATCAACCGCTACCTGCTGATCAAGCAGCGGGGGCTGATTTGAGCAGCCGGCCCGAACCGGGCGGCGCGCCGCCGCCCACGATCATCCTGAAGAGCAGCGAATTCCGCCGCGGGCGCGAGGCGAGCTGGCGCGATCTCGACGCGCTGGTCTCGCGCGCCGAAAAGCGCGGCATCGGGACGCTCTCGGCCGCCGAGCTGGAGCGCCTGCCGCTGCTCTATCGCACGGCGCTGTCCTCGCTCTCGGTCGCGCGCAGCATCGCGCTCGACCGCAATCTCCTGCTCTATCTCGAGAGCCTCGCCTTTCGCGCCTTTCTCGCGGTCTATGGGCCCCGCCTCAGCCTGATCGACGGGCTCGCGGAGTTCCTGCGCCGCGGCTTTCCGGCGGCGGTGCGCGGTGCGCGCTGGCATCTTCTCATCGCCGTGCTGGCAACGCTCGCGGGCGGCGCCGCCGGCTACATGCTGGTCGACCTCGACGAGTCCTGGTTCTCCGCCATCGTGCCCGCGGCGCTGGCCGGCGGGCGCGGCCCCGCCAGCACCCGCCAGCAGCTCCTCGACAGCGAGATCTTCCAGCCTTGGCCGGGCCCGACGCAGTCCTTCGCGCTCATGGCGAACTTCCTCTTCTCACACAACACGCTGATCGGCCTCGCCACCTTCGCCCTCGGCCTTGCTGGCGGCGTGCCGACATTGCTGCTGCTGATCTATCAGGGGCTGGTGCTGGGCGCGTTCCTCGCGCTCCATGTCCATCGCGGCCTGACCGTGCCGATCCTGGGCTGGCTGTCGATTCACGGCGTTACCGAACTCACCGCCATCCTGCTGTGCGGCGCAGCCGGGCTGGTGCTGGCCGGCGAGGTGTTGTTCCCCGGCCGCTATTCGCGGCTCGAGAGCCTCGCGCTCCACGGCCGGCGGGCGGCGCAGATCGCCATCGGCGCGTTCCTGCTCTTCTTCATCGCCGGGATTCTCGAAGGCGGGTTCCGCCAGCTGGTGCAGAGCACCTCGTGGCGCTTTGCCATCGGCGGCGCCACCGGGCTGCTGTGGCTCGGCTATTTTCTTCTCGCCGGCCGGGAGCGGCGGCCGTGAGCGAGGCCGAGGACCGCGTCGGCCAATTCCTCGAGGGCGGGCGCCGCAACCGGCGCGACATCCTCACGCCCGAGGGCGTTAGCCTGCCGGTGGATATCGCGCCGGTCGGCGAGCGTGTTGCCGCCTTCGCCTTGGACCTCGTGTTCTGGTTCGGCGCGAGCCTGATCCTGTTCCTGCTCGCCGGCCTGACGCTGGGCGTGGTCGCGACGGTTCTGACCAGGTCGCCGCAGATCGCCGGCGCGCTCGTGCTCGGCGTGCTGCTGCTGATCACCTTCATCGTGCGCGTTGCCTATTTCATTCATTTCGAGCTGGCCGGCCGCGGCGCGACGCCAGGCAAGCGCGCGCTTGGCCTGCGCGTCATCGACCGTCAGGGCGGCCCGCTGCTGCCGAGCGCGGTGATCGCCCGCAATCTGATGCGCGAGATCGAGGCGTTCCTGCCGCTGAGCCTCTTGACCTCGCTCAACGGCCGCGATGGCGCCGCGTTGTGGGAGACGCTGTTCCTCGGCCTCTGGCTGCTGCTCTTCGGCGCGCTGTCGTTCTTCAATCGCGACCGCATGCGCGCCGGCGATTTCGTCGCCGGCACCATCGTCGTCGCTTTGCCGCGCCGCGTGCTCCTCGACGATCTCGTGGCGACCGCATCGCGCCAGCCCTTCACCGACTCGCAGCTCCGCGCCTACGGCACATTCGAGCTGCAAATCCTGGAAGAGCTGCTGCGCCGTCCCGATGGCGCCGACACGCGGCGGGTCAAGCGCGACGTCTGCGACCGGATCTGCCGCAGGATCGCCTGGGCGGCGCCGGTCCCCGACGGTGAGGTCGACCGCTTCCTGCGCGATTTCTACGCCGCCGAGCGCGCCTTTCTCGAGCGCGAGCAGCTTTTCGGCAAGCGGCACGCCGACAAGCACGACCAAAAGGACGGCGCGGCGCGTTAGCGCGACCGCGCCGGCGCGCTCAGTCGAAAACGGCGGCAATCCGCTCGGTATCGACGCCTTCGCGCGCAACACGCAGGTCGTGATAGACGACAGCGATCAGGATCGCGTAGAGCGCTTGAACCAGCACCGTCCACAAGAAGGTGCCCGCCAACACGCCGGGCACGCCGGCGATCTTCGCCAGCAGAAGCTGCAGGATCACTTGAACGAAGAAGTTCACGAGGAAGAACACCAGGAAGACGGCGAAAACGCGCCAGCGATTTCCCTTGGTGAGATAGCCGCTGCGTTTCAGGCTTTCAATCGGACCGAGGCCTTCCGCGACGCAGGCCGGCAGGCCGACAATCCACATCGTCCAAAGGATCGCGCCGGGAACGATCAACAGCAGACTCGCCAGCCCGCAGCCGAGGCCGTCGCAGAAGATCAGGCCGAGAATCGGAAAGAAGCGTGCGAACCCTCGGCGCAGCGACTCGACGATGGCGAAGTCTTGGCCGCGCATCTTCTGGATGGCGCCGTAGAGCACCACCGCTTGCGCGATCACGTTCAAGACGAGCCAAAACACGACGCTAAGCGCGAGTGCGGGCCCCCCGCTGAACCCGGTCGGATGGCGCGCCATCGCCAGGAAGGCCAAGTACGGCAGCCACATGACTGCGGTCAGTAGAAAGAATTTGAAGAAATCGCCGAAAAAAATCGCAAAAGCGCGGCCGAAGACTTGGCCGACGCGCAAGCCCGCCGGCGGCGCCGGCGCCATGGTCGTGTCGGTCATGCGATAACCCCCTTGATGCGCCGGCTCCTCCACGCAGCAGGACGCACGCAGGAAGGGTATCTGCGCCTTCCCGGCGTGGCAAGGCGCAACGCATCAAATCCGGTAAATGCCCCCGTCTGCGGCCTATTCCCTGCCGAACAGCCGGCGCAGCTCCGCCTTGGCGCGCTCGAGCACGCGCTTGCGCTCGGCCGGGAGGTTGCGCCCGGCGCGGTTGATGTAGAAGTTCAGCATCGACATCGCCGACTGGTACGGAGCGGCCTTGCGGCGGCGGCTTCTCTCGGCGGAGCGCTTCAGCGAGCGCGCGATGCGCTTGGGGTCGCGCCAGGTGAAGGCGCGCCGCTCGAGGTCGAGTGCGTCGCTCCCGCGCGTCACCGCGCCGGACCAGTATCGGCGCCCTTTCCTCGGCGCGGATTTGCGCGCTGCCGTCATATCCGCCTCAACGTCTCCGCGCGGCGCCCCGTTCCGCGTTCCGCTACTCCCACGACACCGCGGCGAGATCATTGGCGAAGATCGGCGAGTTGCGCCAGAGGCCGTGCAGCCCCTTCCGCGCCACCGAGACTTGCGGCAGCACATAGAGAAAGACGTTGACCGCGTCCTCGGCGATCTGGCGCTGCGCCGCGGCCAGCGCCGCCAGCCGCTCGGATCCTTCCGGCGCGCTGTTCACCTTCGCCATGAGCGCGCGGAACTTCGGCGAATCGTATTGGAAGTAGTAGTCGGGATTGGCGTAGATGGCGAGGTCGCGCGGCTCGACATGGCTGATCATGGTGAGGTCGTAATCCCCGCGCTTGTAGACGCGGTCGAGCCACTGCGCCCATTCGACATTGTCGATCCGGGCATTGATGCCGATCTCGGCGAGCTCGGCGGCGATGATCTGGCCGCCCTGGCGGGCGTAGGGCGGCGGCGGCAGGGTCAGCGTTACCGCCAGCGGTGTCTTGACGCCTGCCGCGGCGAGCAGCGCCTTGGCCTTGGCCGGATCGTAGGGATAGAGGCCGGTGAGATCGACATAGCCGGGATCGTTCGGCGCGTAGTGGCTGCCGATGGCAACGCCGAGGCCGTTCGAGGCGCCGTCGATCACCGCCTTGCGGTCGATGGCATAGGCGAGCGCGCGGCGCACGCGGAGATCGTCGAAAGGCTTGCGCTTGTTGTTGATGGCGAGGATGGTCTTGCCTTCGGTCGAGCCGATGGCGACGGTGAAGCGCGGATCGCTCTTGAGCTCGGCCACGCTGTCCAGCGCGCCGAAGCGCGGGAATGCATCGATGTCGCCCGCCAGCAGCGCCGCGACCTGCGCCGCCGGGTCGTTGATGATGCGGAACGTGACCTCGCGCAGCTTGATCCGCGCCGCTGCGCGATAGCCCGGCCATTTCGTCAAGGTGATCGACGCGCCCTTGACCCAGTCCTTGAGCATGAAAGGTCCGGTGCCGACGGGATGGGTGGCGTCGCCGGCGGCGCTCTTGGGCTCCAAAATGACCGCGGTATTCTCGCCGAGATCGAAGAGGAAATTGGCGTTCACCTGCTTCAGCGTCAGCACCACCGTCAGCGGATCGGGGGTGTCGATGCGGGCGATGTCGGCGAACACCGCCTTGTCCTTGTTGGTGCTGTCGGGAGCGGCGTCGCGCGTGAAGGTGAACTTCACATCGGCCGAGGTGAGCCGCTCGCCGTTCTGGAAGGTGACACGAGGCCGTAGCGTGAAGCGGTAGGTCTTCTGGTCCGGCGAGATGGTCCAGCTCTCGGCGAGGAGCGGGGTCACGGCGCCGCTTTCCTCGATCTTGGTCAGCCCCTCGAAGATGTTGTAATGCACCACCTCGCCGATCGCCGCGGCGGCGCCGGTGGTCGGATCGAGCCCCGGCGGCTCGAGCGTCATGCCGAGGACGAGCGTGTCCTTCGCCGCGCTCGCCGCCCGCGGCAGCAGGGCAAGCGCCAGCGCCATCGCGATCGCACAGGCTTTCCTCGGCATCCTCGTCTCCCCTGCGCCGGTCGCTGCGCCGGCGCCGCACCATAGGCGCCAAGCCGCCTGGCGTCAGCGCCGCCGCGCGAGCCTGGGATCGAGGCGGTCGCGCAGCCCGTCGCCCAGCAGGTTGAGCCCCAGCACCGCCAGCACGATGGCGAAGCCCGGCGGCAGCGCCAGCCACGGCGCGCGGAAGAGCTGCGCCTGCGCGTCGCTCAGCATGCGGCCCCAGGAAGGCTGCGGCGGCACGGTGCCGAAGCCGAGATAGGAGAGCGCCGCCTCCCACAGGATGGCATTGGCGAACTGG
>DASQSR010000605.1:0-2152 GCA_035642295.1 Allostellaceae bacterium
GGCCAGCTCGATCGCCGCCTCGTCGGGCGGAACCTCGTCGCCATCGAGGAAGGCCGGCTCGTCGCTCCGCACCTCGTGGGCGGCACGAAGGGTCGTCAGCAGCATGCCGCGGCCGCGCGGCTCGATGACGGCGGCGCGCTCGCGCCCGCCGAGCGCGATCCGGCTCACCGCGACAAGGCCGCGTCGCCGTATCGCCTCGCGCAGCACGGCGTAGGCGGGGTCGGCGCCGCGCCCGTCCGGCACCAGGAAATAGGGCGTGTCGAAAAATGCCGTGTCGATGGCGCGGCGCTCGATGAAGCGCTCGAGCACGAGGCTGCGCGACGATCCGATCTCGATCTCGAGCAGCTCGCGCTCCTCGATCGGGACGAAGCGGCCAGGCTCGACCTCGTAGCCGCGCACCACGGCTTCGCGCGCGACCTCCTTGCCGGTTTGCGGATCATGGGGGCGCATCTGCAGCCGGTTGAGCGTGGCACGGTTGAGCGGCTGAAAGCCGAGGCGGTCGGTCCGTCCGGCCGCGGCGAAGAGCCGCACCGGGCAACCGGCGTGCCCGAGGACGAGAAGCCCTTTCCATAGCGCGCGGGGCGCCATTCTTCTCCTTTTCCGACACGGGTGCCGGATCGGCGGCAACTGAGGCGTGAACGCCAAGGCGAACCGAAGGTTGCAGTGCCGGGAGCAAAGCCGAAATGTCGGCGCGCGGCCGCCCACATTAACCTCGTTTCAAGCTACCTGGACTAGAACTGCCGTGCCATGCCGGCGATGCCCGTCGACCCTGCCCCCCCGCTTCGCCCCTTGGCGCCCGCCCGCCGCTTCGCCATGCCCGTGCCGAGCCGGGAGGAAGTGCGCACCGGCATCTTCTACATGCTGGCTGCGGTGTTTGCCTTCTCGCTGGTCAACGCGATGGTGAAATGGGAGTCGGCCCGGTTCCCGCTGGACGAGGTCGTCTTCTTCCGCTGCAGCGCCTCGCTGCTGCCCGCCTTTGCCTTCATCGCCCGCGGCGGCGGCGCCAAGCTGATGTACACCCAGCGCTTCAGGGAGCATCTCGCGCGGGGCATCCTGCAGTTCGTCTCGATGGTCTGCGTGTTCGCGGCCTTCAGCCTGATGCCGCTCGCCGACGCCGTGGCGATCACCTTCTCCACCCCGCTGTTTCTGACGCTCCTGTCGATCCCGATGCTGGGCGAGCGGGTCGGTCCCCATCGCTGGGCGGCGGTCCTGGTCGGGTTCGTCGGCGTCCTCGTCATGGTGCGCTCGGGCGGCGGCCTCTCGGGCGGCCTTGCCTCCGCGGGGGCGCTGCTGGCCCTCGCCAGCGCCGCCATCGGCGCCAACGTCACGATCGCGGTGCGCCGCATGACGTTGACCGAGTCCAGTGCCACGCTCGTCGCATTCCAGGCGCTCATTGCCACGGCGCTGAGCCTGGTGCTGCTGCCTTTCGTCTGGGTGACCCCGGGCTGGCTCGATGCGCTGCTGATGGCGGCGGCCGGGCTGTGCGCGGGCACCGGCCAGTTCTGGTGGACGCAGGCCTTCCGCTTCGCGCCCGCGGCGGTCGCAGCGCCCTTCAGCTATCTCACCATGGTCTGGTCGGTCGGCCTCGGCTACCTCGTCTGGGGCGACGAGCCGAGCTGGATGCTGGTGGGCGGCGCCGTCGTCGTCGCCGCCAGCGGCCTCTATATCCTTTATCGCGAAACGCTGCGGCGCGTGCCGCAGAAGGCGCCACTCGCCGCCGGCGCCGGCTGAAGCGGAGGCTCCCCCGGGGAGCATGGTGATTCACTGGTGTACAACGATGACTCGTTTTTTGGGGTGAGTCATTGACTCACTCCCCGGCAGGAAACGCGCATGGCAGAGGCATAACTCGTCGGTCGCCGCACCTCGGCCCCCCCAACCCTTCCCTCCCCCTCAAGGGGGGAGGGTTTGTTCGTTGAGAGGTGGCTCGTAGCTGACGGCTGACGCCTCACAAGTTCACGATGTCAAAGAACAGACCGGTCGGCCGATGCTACCACAGCACCCCTCAGCGGCTCGGCTTGCGCTCTAGCGCGGCGTCGCCCGGAGGCGCGTCAGCGCGGCGATGGCTTCGAGCAGCGGCGTCTTCACCGCGACGCGCCGGCCAAGCTCGACCACCGTGGCCACCAGCGCGTCGATCTCGACCGGTCGCCCGGCT
>DASQSR010000606.1:0-6377 GCA_035642295.1 Allostellaceae bacterium
GAATGCGCCGTGGTCGGCAGTCCCGACGCCGAGCGCGGCGAGATCGTCAAGGCCTTCGTCGTGCTGCGTCCGACCGCCAAGGCCGACGCGGCAACCGCGACCGAGCTGCAGGAGCACGTCAAGGCGGTAATTGCCCCATTCAAATATCCGCGCACGATCGAGTTCGTGACCACTCTGCCGCGCACCGAGACCGGCAAGATCCAGCGCTTTCGGCTGCGCGAGCAGGAGCGGGAAAAGGCGGGACGATGAGCAGCGCGGCCCCGGTGGCGACAGGCGGCTACGAACTCCCGGTCTTTGCTTACCGGCGGCCGGCGGAGCTCGCGGGCGAGCGCATGCGCCACAAGGTCGCGGTGGTGGGCGGCGGACTTGCCGGCCTCACCGCGGCCTGCGACCTTGCCTCCCGAGGCATTCCCGTCGTTCTCCTCGACGAGGACGACACCGTCGGGGTGCGCGGCGCGTCGAGCCGCGGCATCGTCTATGCGCAGAAGACGCTCGAGATCTTCGACCGGCTCGGAATCTATGGCCGCATCGCCGAGAAGGGCATCACCTGGTCGGTCGGCAAGGTGCTGGCCGATGACGACGTGCTCTACAGCTTCGATGCGGCGCACGGCTCGGTATCGCGAGCGCCGCCCTTCATCAATCTTCAGCAATTCTACATCGAATGGTTCCTCGTCGACCGGCTCACGGAGCTGCCGCCGGCAGAACTGCGCTGGCGCAACCGCGTCGCCGGCATCGCCCCGCACGAGGATCACGTGGCGCTTGCCATCGAGACGCCGGACGGCGCCTACACGCTCGAAGCCGAATGGGTGATCGACGCCTCCGGCCTCGCCAGCCGCATCCGCGGCGCGCTCGGCGCCAAGATGACGGCGGAGCAGGGCGAGGATCGCTGGTGCATCAGCGATGTCCGCTTCAAGAAGACGCTGCCGGCAGAGCGCTGGACCTGGGCCAAGGCGGCGTTCAACGACGGGCGCGCCGTCTGGCAGCATCCCATGGCCGACGGCGTCTGGCGTCTCGATTATCAGATGGGACCGAACGCCGATCCCAAGACGATCGCCGATCCCGAAACGGTCAGGGACCGGCTCCGCCGCCACCTCGGCGAGACCGAGGTCGAGATCGTCTGGGTCGGCCCCTACGGCTACCGCACGCAACTCATGGAGCAGTTTCGCCAGGGCCGCGTCTTCTTCGCCGGCGACGTCGCCCATGTGATGAACCCCTTCGGGGCGCGCGGCGGCAACAGCGGGGTTCAGGATGCCGAGAACATCGCCTGGAAGCTGGCGGCCGTGCTGACCGGCATCGCGCCCGAGGCGCTGCTCGACAGCTATGACGAGGAGCGCCGCGCCGCCGGCGCGCACAACATCCATGTCACCACGCGCACCATCCGCTTCCTGGCGCCGCGCTCGCCCTTTGAGCACCGCCTCCGCGACGCCGTCCTCGACCTCGCGCGCCGCTACCCCTTCGCTCGCGCTCTCGTCAACACGGGCCGCCTGTCGGTGCCGTTCGATTATGCCGGCTCGTCGCTCACCAGCGAGGGCGGGAGCGCCGTGCCCAACATCCCGGTGACGCTCCCCGACGGCAGCAGCGGCGCGCTCTGCGATTTGCTGCGCGGCGAGGGGGCGCCTTTCCTGGTGCTGTGCTTTCCCGGCGCGGCGCCGCCGGCGCTGCGGCCGCGCCTGGCGCGGGTCTTCGCCTGCAATGCCGCCATCGACGGCCTTCCCCTCCTCCGCGGCGCGGCCCTCGACGCCATCGGCGCCGCAGGCGAGGTGCTGGTGATCCGCCCCGACCAGCATCTCGCCGCGAGGCTGGTCCGGCCGGACGGGGCGGCGATCCAACGAGCGATCGACAAGGCCCTCGGCAAGGAGCGGGCGCGATGAGGACCGATCCCAACATTCCCGACGCCGATGGCTTCTACGAGGCGTTCATCGCCGCCAATGAGGGGCTGAGCGATAGCGAGAGCGAAGCCTTCCTGCTGCGCTTTGCGCTGCTGCTCGCCAACCAGATCGGCGACCAGCAGGTGCTGCTGGAGGCGATCCGGACGGCGCGTGCGATGGTGGCGAACTCGGACGGCTGAGCGACCGCAGCTCAGCCCTGCTCCACCGGCTCCGCATCGAGGCGCACGGCGATGCCGTCGAGCGCGCGGCCCGGCGCGGCATAGCGCTTCATCACCAGCGGATCATGGCCGGGCACGATGTGGCGGGGCGAGGCCGCCAGCTGATAGAGACGCTTGTGGCCTTCGAGCATGTCGGCGACGTTGAAGACGATCGGGAAAGGCCGCCCCGCTTCCATGTTGGCGTAGAGATGGCTGGTGTCGGAAGCGAGCACCACCCAGCCGCGGCGGGTGAAGACGCGGACGCACTGGATGCCCGCGGTGTGGCCGCCGATGCGATGCACCGTGAGCCCTGCCGCCAGCTCCTCGTCGCCGTCATGGAAAGCGACCCGGCCGGCGAAGACATGGCGCACCATCGCCGTCACATCCTCGACGGCGAAGGCATGGCGCATCGCCGGGTGGCACATGCAGCGCCCGGTGGCGAAGACCATCTCGCGGTCCTGGACGTGAAAGCGCGCGCGCGGGAAAGCGTCGAGCGTCCCCGCATGGTCGTAATGGAGATGGGTGATGATGACGTCCTCGACCCCGGCGGGATCGATGCCGAGCGCGGCGACCCCGTCGGCCGGGCGGCGCAGGAGCTGGCGCTGGCGCTGGCGCGCCGCCTCTTCTCCGAAGCCGGTATCGACGACGAAGACCCGGTCGGAGCGCTGCGCCACCCAGACGAAATAATCGAGGGGCGATGCGTTCTCGTGCGGATCGCCGCCGATGAAGTTCTCCGCGCTGCTGCGCTTGGGATGGTGCGCGTAGCGGATGGCGAAGAGATTGAAGGGCTCGATGCCGGCGCTCATGCGCTCGCCTTTGCTGCCGCAGGCTCCTGGAATTTCGGCATCACTTCGGCAGCGAAGAGCTCGAGCGAGGCCATCGCCTTCTCGAGCCCGTACCAGGGCGGGTAATGCAGCATGAGCGAGCTCACGCCAGTCATGTGCTGCAGCCGCTGCAGCTTCTCGACCACCGTCCTCGGCGAGCCGTGCAGGATGATGTCGCGCGCGAGGGTGTCGTAGTCGCGATCGGCCGCCGAGCCGGTGCCGACCGTGCCGAGATAGCCCGAGGTATGCCCGCTGAAGAAATGCGCCTGGTGGCGGAGGATGCCGGCCTCGCTCTCCGCCTTCGCCTTGGCGTCGGTGTCGGCGACATAAACCCAGCGCGCAATGTCGACATGGCCGCGCCCGGGGTTGTGCCGCAGCTCCGGCGGCGTCGCCTCGAGCGCCTCGCGATAGTGCCGAACCTGCTTGGCAAGCCCCTCGAACGGCGTCCAGGTCGAGAGCATGAGCCCGAAGCCCATTTGTCCCGCCACCCCGATCGACCGGTCGGTGGCGCCGGCCAGCAGGATCGGCGGATGCGGCTGCTGCTGCGCGTGCGGAAAGAGCTCGTAGTCGCCCTTGACCTCGGCGTGAAAATATTTCCCGTGATGGTCGACGCGCTTGCCGCGGAAGAGCTCCATGAGCAGCGGCAGCGCCTCCTCCTGCATGTCCCGCCGCGCCTCGAAATCGACGCCGAAGCCGTCGAACTCGTAGCGGCGATAGCCGGAGCCGAGACCGAGCGCGAAGCGCCCATTGCTCAGGATGTCGACGAAAGCCGCATTCTCCGCCACGCGCAGCGGGTTGGCGAGCGGCAGCGTCACCACCGCCGTGCCGATCTTGATGCGGCGGGTCAGCGCCGCGAGATAGGCAGCGTAGACGAAGACGTCCGGCATGATGCCGTACTGATTGCTGAAGTGGTGCTCGGCGACCCAGGCATAGTCGAAGCCCAGCGCGTCGGCGCGCAACACCTCCTGCGTCACCCGCGCGTGGACAGCGCGATGCGGATAGCTCTCCGTCTCGGTGTTGGGATGGGATGTGAAGAGAATGCCGAATTCCATGCCGCCGCGCTCCTCCCACGTCAGGGCTGGCCTTGCCGGCCGGCGCCCCTTTACCATCATCCTCCGCGCTTGGGCGGAAGCCAAGCGAATCGAACGGCGGGAGGAAAGCGTGAGCGGCGAGACGATCGGTTTCATCGGCATCGGCAGGATGGGCCTTCCCATGGCGTCCCGCCTCGTTGCGGCGGGTTACCCGCTCGTCGCCTATGACGTGCAAGGCCAGGCGCTGAGCGCCATTACCGCCAAAGGCGCCGCGAAGGCGTCATCGCCGGCCGAGGTCGCCTCGCGCGCCGATATCGTGCTGGCGAGCCTGCCGATGCCCGATATCGTGCGCGACGTGGCGCTGGGCGAGAACGGCGTCGCTGCGGGCACGCGCGCTCGGCTCTTTGTCGACCTTTCCACCACCGGGCCGCGCATGGCGAAGGCGGTGGCGGCGGGGCTCAAGGAGAACAACATCACCGCGATCGACGCGCCGGTCTCGGGCGGCATCAACGGCGCCAGCAAGGGCACGCTCGCGGTCATGGTCGCGGGCCCGCCGGCGGAATGCGAGCGGGTGAAGCCGGTGCTGCAGAACCTCGGGCGCTATTTCTACGTCGGCGCCGAGCCGGGCATGGGGCAGATGATGAAGGTGATCAACAATCTGCTCTCCGCCACCGCCACCGCGGCGACTTCGGAAGCGGTGGTGCTCGGGGTCAAGGCGGGGCTCGATCCCCATCTCATGATCGAGGTCATCAACGCCGGCAGCGGCCGCAGCGCCGCCAGCGAGGACAAGTTTCCCAAATCGATCCTGCCGCGCAGCTTCGATTTCGGCTTCGCCCTCGGCCTGCTTTCGAAGGACGTCAACCTCTGCATCGCCGAGGCCGAGGCGCTCGGCGTGCCGATGTGGATCGGCAATGCGGTGAAGCAGATGTGGCTCTATGGCCTGGCACAAGGCGGCCCCGACCAGGACTTCACCAACCTCATCACCCACATCGAGAAGTGGGCCGGGGTGACCGTCGGCGGCAAGCGCCGTTAGCCCCCTCGTCTGCCTCGCCGCCCCGTCCCGCGGATTTTTTGCAAAGATGCCGTACGATCTATTTACGGTCTGACAAGGACTGACAATAATACTGAGAGAGCGCAAGGAAAAACACAATAATATCGGAAGTTGTTGCAGTTTTCGCAGACATTTGTCGGGTATCACGACGGGCGGCACCAGGGTCGCCGGCGAGGGCAGTGTGAAGCTGGTCACCTTCGAGACGCAGACGCGCCGGGAGCAAACCTGGCGAACCATCGGCATCTTCGACGACCGCCCGGCCGCCGTGACGGAAGCCGAGCGCCTGCTGGAGTCGCGGCGCACGCCGGCGGTGCGCGTCATCCAGGTGCTCTATGATCCCCGCAGTTCGGTCTGCACCGAGTACACCGTCTTCCGCGCCACCTGCTTCGACGCCGAGAACGAGCGCAGCCGGGCGCGGGCCGCCGACCCGGCGATGTTCGAATGGGGCGAGGATGGCCGCACACACGGCGAGGCCGACGATTTGAGGGAGGACGGCCGCGCCCATGCCGGTTCCGGCGAGCTCTGGATCGACCGCCATTGGCCCGGCTGGGCGCCCGACTGGGCGACGACGGCGCTGGCGCTCTCCGTCGCCGTGCTCATCGCCTCGATCATGTTCCGCTGGATGCACTAGGTTACACAGCCGGGCTTGCCTCGCCGCTGCGGCGGTGAGACTGTCGCCGCTGATGGATCTCCTGGTCTATTCCGGCCTCGAGCTTATCGGCGACGGCGTGATGAAGCTGCCGTTCCTGCGCGCCCTGCGGCAGCGCTGGCCGGCAGCGCACGTCACCTGGCTCGCCGGCAAAGGCAAGACCGTCTACGCCCATACGCTGGCGCCGCTGGCGACGGGGCTTGTCGACGAGATCATCGAGGAGGCCGGTATCGGCTCGCGCGCCGCCGAGCTGCTGCGCCGGCCCCTGCCCGGCCGCCGCTTCGATCTTGTCATCGACACCCAGCGCCGGGTCCTCACCACTCTCATCCTGCGCCGCATCCGCAGCCGCTGCTTCGTCTCCGCCGCGGCGGGCTTCCTGCTGTCGGACAAGCGCCCGCCCCGGGGCTATCAGCGGCCGCCCCGGCTCGTCGATCAGCTGCTCGACCTCGTCGCCGTCGCGGGCGGCGAGCGCATCGAGCCGCAAGGCGCGCTGGCCATCGGCCCGCCCTGGAGCGAGGCCGCGGCGCTGGCCCTGCCGTCGGGCCCCGTCTATGTCGGCATCGCGCCGGGCGCCGGCGGGATCGCGAAGCGGTGGCCGCTCGAGCGGTTCGTGGCGCTCGCCGCGGCGCAGCAGCGCCGGGGCCGGCACGTGGCGCTGCTGCTCGGACCCGACGAGCGCGGCTGGGCCGAGGAGCTGCGGGCGGCGCTGCCGGAGGCGCTGCTGCCGCTGCAGGAT
>DASQSR010000607.1:0-2743 GCA_035642295.1 Allostellaceae bacterium
CGCTTCACCGGCTAGCGCGACGCCGTGCCCGCCGCGCGCCCCGCCTATATCCTCGCCATCGACCAGGGAACCACCAGCACGCGCGCCGTGCTGTTCGACGCCGAGGCGCAGCCTTGCGCCCAGGCGCAGCAGGAGCTCGCCCAGCACTACCCGCAGCCGGGTTGGGTCGAGCACGATGCCGAGGAGATCTGGCAGGCGACGCTCGCCACCGCGCGCAAGGTGCTATCGGGCCGCGGCCTCGGCGCCCGCGACATCGCCGCCATCGGCATCACCAACCAGCGCGAGACGACGGTGCTGTGGGAGCGCCGCACCGGCCGGCCGATCGCGCGCGCCATCGTCTGGCAGGACCGCCGCACGGCCGAGCGCTGCGCCGAGCTCCAGTCCCGCCACCATGGCGCGCTGGTGCAGGAGCGCACCGGCCTCGTCATCGACCCCTATTTCTCCGCCACCAAGATCGCCTGGCTGCTCGACAACGTCCCCGGCGCGCGCGAGGCCGCTTCCCGCGGCGAGCTCGCCTTCGGCACCATCGACAGCTTCCTGCTCTGGCGCCTCACCGGCGGCGCCGTCCACGCGACCGACGCCACCAACGCGGCGCGCACCCTCCTCTACGACATCCACCGCCGGTGCTGGGACGACGAGCTGCTCGCCCTCTTCCGCGTGCCGCGTGCGCTGCTGCCGGAGGTGCGCGACAATGCCGGCGCTTTCGGCGGCTCCCAAGCGGAGCTCTTCGGCGCCCCGATCGCCGTCACCGGCATGGCCGGCGACCAGCAGGCGGCGACGATCGGCCAGGCCTGCTTCAGCCCCGGCATGATCAAATCGACCTACGGCACCGGCTGCTTTGCCGTGCTCAACACCGGCAGCGCGCCGGTCGCCTCGCGCCATCGCCTCCTCACCACCCTCGCCTACGTCCTCGACGGGCGGCCGACCTACGCGCTCGAAGGCTCGATCTTCATTGCCGGCGCCGCGGTGCAATGGCTGCGCGACGGGCTCGGCCTCATCGCCCGCGCCGACGAGAGCGAGGCGCTGGCGCGCGCCGCCGATCCGGCGCGGCGGGTCTATGTCGTCCCCGCCTTCACCGGCCTCGGCGCGCCTTATTGGGATGCCGAGGCGCGCGGCGCCATTTTCGGCCTGACGCGCGATGTCGGCCGGGCCGAGCTGGTCCGCGCCACGCTCGAGGCCGCCTGCTTCCAGACCCGCGACCTCATCGAGGCGATGCGTGCCGACGGCGCCGCGCCGGCGAGCCTGCGCGTCGATGGCGGCATGGTCGCCAACACCTGGTTCGCGCAGTGCCTTGCCGACACGCTCGGCGTGCCGGTCGAGCGGCCGCGCTTTGCCGAGACGACGGTGCTGGGCGCGGCGGCGCTCGCCGGCCTCGGCGCCGGCTTCTACCCCTCGCTCGACGCCTTCGCCCGCAGCTGGCGGCGCGACGCGCTCTTCGAGCCGCAAACCGACGCCGCCCGGCGCGACGAAGCCTATGCCGGCTGGCGCGACGCCGTCGCCCGCGTCCGCAGCCAGCGCTGATCGCCCCCGGTTCTGTGGGGTGCTGTGTTAGCCTGTTGCTGCCGCGCTCTTTGACATCGTGAACAGCTGTTAGCCGTGAGCTATCAGCCATCAGCTCCCAGCATCAGCTGAGTTCGAGTTTTTCAGCTCTTGGCTCGCCGATCACCGACGACCCAAAAAGCTGACGGCTGATGGCTGACAGCTGATAGCTTCGTAGTGAGTCAATGAATCACTCGAAAAAAAGAGTCACTGGTGTACACCAGTGAATCACACCCCTCCCCGCGTTTTTCGCTTGACACAAGGCGAACGCGCGTACGCGCGTTCGTCCGCGGCGGCGCCAGCGATTGCGTCAGCAATCGCGAAAGCCGCACGTTTCCAGCTAGCCGCGTTCCGCCCGTAGCGACATGGCGAACGCCCGTAGCCGCACCGTGCGGGCTACCCCCGCTCGCGCGCCTCGGCCTCGAGCCGCGTCACCACCTTGAGATAGGTCAGCATCGGGTAGAGCGCCGAGAACAGCGCCAGCGCGACACCGTAAGGTCCTTCGCGATAGCCCCGTCGCGCGACATAGGACTTCCACGCGCGGCTGAACATGCGGCGGAACGAGGAGCGGAAGACCGGGATCTGGCCGCGCTCGATGGCGTCCGCCGCCGCCGCATCGGTGTAGCTGTTGAGGCGGCGGAACATGTCGGAGAGATCGCGATCGACATAATGCGCGATCGGATGCTCGAGCCGGCGCCGCTCGCCGGTGTAGCGCACCGGCGGGTGCACCCGCCCCTTGCCCCAGATCTTGCCGCCCGGGCGATAGAGCGCCGCCCGCATCGCGGCGCCGTTATAGGCGCCCCAGCCGAAGCGCACGAGCCGGCCGCCGACATGGTTGGCGATCGGGATGAGGAAATAGGCGTCGCCTTGTGTCGCTGCGATCACCCGCCGCACTTCCTCGGCCAGCGCCGGCGTCACCCGCTCATCGGCATCGACCTCGATGACCCAGTCGCCGCGGCAGGCGGCAACGCCGGCGGTGCGCCGCTCGCCTTCCAGCGGCCAGGCGCCCTCGACCACGCGGGCGCCGAAGCTCTTCGCAATCTCGGCCGAGCGGTCGGTCGAGCGGTCGAGCGCGACGACGATCTCGTCGGCAAAGCGCAGGGTCTCGAGGCAGGCGGGGAGCTGCCGCTCCTCGTTGCGCGCCACCACCAGCGCCGAGAGCATCGGCCTCTGCGCTGCCGCCTCGGCGGGTTTTGCTTCATCG
>DASQSR010000608.1:0-5209 GCA_035642295.1 Allostellaceae bacterium
CTCCGCCGTTCTCGATGGCCGCTTCACCGGCGGCTACATCACCCGCCATTTCGGCCGCCCCGACCGGAACATCCACGCGCTCCAGCTCGAGATGGCGGAGATCGCCTACATGGACGAAGCCCCGCCCTACGCCTGGGACGAAGCCTGCGCCACCCCGCTGAAGCGCGTGCTGCAAGACGTCATCCACACCCTCCTCTCCTGGTCCCCCGAGCCATCATTCCCCCTCCCCCCTTGAGAGGGAGGGCTGGGGTGGGGGGTGCGACCGGCACGGCGCATGGGGGGCGTTGCTCTCATTATCTACCTGAAGCGGGAGTGCATGCGGCCCCCCCACCCCATCCCTCCCCCTCAAGGGGGGAGGGAGTGATCAGCGTCAAGCTTTCGATTTGTTCAGCGCCACGGCAGCGCGCACCAGCGTCTTCAGCGCCTCCTCATCGCTCGTCTCGCCCTCGCGGAAGTCGATGGCGCGCCTTGTGTTCCCGTCGAGGCTGGCGTTGAAGAGGCGCGACGGATCCCTAAGCGCCGCGCCCTTGGCGAAGGTCATCTTGACGACGCTCTTGTAGGTCTCGCCGGTGCAGATGAGTCCGTCGTGAGACCACACCGGAACCCCGCGCCACTTCCACTCCTCGACCACGTCGGGATCGGCTTCCTTGATCAAGGCGCGCAGCCGGCTGAGCATCGCGCCCCGCCAATCACCCAGCTCCTTGATCCTCGCGTCGATCAGCTGCGAAGGAGACTTGCTTTTCGCCGGCCCGCTCTTCGTCACGCCCGCTTGCCCTCCTTGGCGCCGCTTCAGTCGATGCGCGCCACGACCTGCTCGAGCGCCGCGACGAACCGCTGCCACCCGCCCTTGGCGCCCTGGTAGGCCTGCTGCTGATCCGGCCGGAAGCCGCTCTGCTCCATGCGCAGCTGCGTCCCCGCGCGCGTCGGCGTGAGGGTCCAGGTGACGACGCTCTTCAGGCCATAGGCCTCCCACGTGTAGGACAGGCGCTTGTTCGGCTCGACCGCCAGCACCTCGCAATCGACGGCGCCCCAATCCGCGCGCAGATTGAAATGATGGCCCACGACGGGATCGAAGTCGTTCTTCATCAGCCACTCCTCGATCAGGTGGGGCTGCGTGAGCGCGCGCCAGATCTTCTCCGGCGGAAACGGGATCTCGCGTTCGATGACGACCGAGCGCGTTTCCGGGGCGTCGTTCATTGATCCATCCTTCTGAGCAGGTCTTCGAGTTGGTCGAATCGGCTTTGCCAGAAGCCGGCCATTTGGCGTGTCCAGTCGATCAGCGGCGCCAAGGCGGCAAGCTGCGCGCTGTAATGCGTCTGGCGCCCTTCGTGGCGGTCGCGCACCAGCCCGGCCTGCTTCAGCACGCCGAGATGCTTCGAGACAGCCGGTTGCGACACTCCGGCCCGCGCCGTCAGCGCCCCGACCGTCTGCTCTCCCTCGCGGCACAACCGCTCGAAGATCGCCCGCCGCGTCGGATCGGCGAGCGTCCTGAACAGCACATCGTGGACCCTAGGCATTCCCGATCGATAACCCCGCGGCTATTGATCAATGCATAACCGATGAGTTATGTGTGAGTCAAGCGCGCCAATCCTTCTCCTCACGGCCTCACCGTCTCTGTGGTGGTGCCTTTCACGCCGGCGCCGCCGATGCTAGCATCGACGCGGCAGCAGGCTCCGCCCATGACATCGCCGCCGACCTTTCTGCTTTCGCCGGGGAAGCTCACGCTCGACGCGCTGCGCTTGCTGCTGCGCGAGGCGCCCTCGCTTGTGCTCATGCCGGAGACGCGCGCCCGCCTCGCCGAAGGCGCGCGCTCGATCGAGCGGATCGTGGCGCAGGGCGAGGCCGTCTACGGCCTCAACACCGGCTTCGGCAAGCTCGCCCGGACGCGCATTCCCGACGCCAATCTCGGCACGCTGCAGCGCCGCCTGGTGCTGAGCCACGCCGCCGGCGTGGGCGAGGCGCTCGACGACCGCATCGTCCGCCTGATCCTGATTCTGAAGGCGAACGCGCTGGCGCGCGGCTTTTCCGGCGTCCGACCGGAGATCGTCGAGGCGCTGCTGGCGCTGGCCAATCGCGGCGTCTATCCCGTGATTCCGGCCCAGGGCTCGGTCGGCGCGTCCGGCGATCTGGCGCCGCTCGCGCATCTCGCCGCGGTGCTGATCGGCGAAGGCGAGGCGCGCGTCGAGGGGAGGGTCCAGCCGGCGCGCGACGCGCTCGCCCGCGCCGGCCTCGCGCCGCTCGAGCTCGCGCCCAAGGAAGGCCTCGCCCTCCTCAACGGCACGCAAGTCTCGACTGCGCTGGCGCTCGTCCATCTCCTCGACGCCGAAACGCTCTTCGCCGCCGCTCTCGTCACCGGCGCCATGTCGGTCGATGCGGCGCGCGGCTCGGACACGCCCTTCGATCCGCGCCTGCACGAGCTGCGCGGGCAAAGGGGCCAGATCGAGTGCGCCGCCGCCTCGCGCGCGCTGCTGGCGGGATCGGCGATCCGCGCCTCGCATCTCCTCGGCGACGATCGCGTCCAGGATCCCTATTGCCTGCGCTGCCAGCCGCAGGTCATGGGCGCCGCGCTCGATCAGCTGCGCCACGCCGCCGGCATTCTCGTCATCGAGGCCAACGCCGTCTCCGACAACCCCGTGCATTTTCCCGACAGCGACGAGGTGCTCTCCGGCGGCAACTTCCATGGCGAGGGGGTGGCCTTCGCCGCCGATGCGATCGCGATCGCCGTCGCCGAGATCGGCGCCATCGCCGAGCGGCGCGTCGCGCTGCTCGTCGATGCCGAGATGAGCCTGCTGCCGCCGTTCCTGGTGCGCGACAGCGGCCTCAATTCCGGCTTCATGATCGCGCAGGTCACCGCCGCGGCGCTGGCTTCGGAGAACAAGAGCCTCGCGCATCCCGCCAGCGTCGACAGCCTCCCCACCTCCGCCAATCAGGAAGACCATGTCAGCATGGCGACGTTCGCCGCGCGCCGTCTCGGCGCCCTGGTGGCGAACAGCCGCGCCATCGTCGCCATCGAGTACCTCGCGGCGGCGCAAGGCATCGACTTCCTCCACCCGCTGCTGACCTCGCCGCCGCTCCAGGCCGCGCTCGCGCTCCTGCGCCGCGACGTGCCGGCGCTCGACGAGGACCGCATGCTGAGCCCCGACATCGCCCGCGCCGACACCCTCATCCGCTCCGCCGCCCTGGCCGAAGCCGCCGCCCTCCCGCTCCCGACCTTCGGGTGAGGGGAGCTGCAAAGCCATTGTACGTCCTTCGACGCGCTCAGGATGAGGAAGACCCAGAACGGCCCCTGCCAGGGGCCGTAAAGAAGAGTCCTCATCCTGAGCTTGTCGAAGGACGCAGGTTGCCCCTGCAGCGACATCTCAACCCCTCTCCCCTTGCGGGAGAAATTAGGGCCCAGCGCGCAGTGCTCCCGCCGCGCGCCCTTCCGGCCCGCCCCGCGCTCACCTGATGATCGTGTCCTGATCCCCCGCCAGCAGGTTCTGCGGCACCTGGGTGAAGGTCCATCGCCCGTGAGGCGCGCCGGGCGGATCGAGGACCCAGATCAGGTCGAAGCGATTGCCGGGCCAGACGGCGGGAAGGGTGGCGGCCACCGGGTCCTCGCCCACCAGGTCGCGAGCGATCTTGTCGATCTTCTCATGCTGCCAGCAGATCAGCACGACGCCGCTCGACTTCAGCACCTGGGCCGCCAGGGCCGCCTCGCCGCCTTTGCCGAAGTCGAGCTTGGGCGAGAGGCCGAGCCTCGCCGCGAGCGGCGTGATGGTCTGCAGCGGGCGCTTGCTCTTGCTGCCGTCGTCGGTCTCGCCGGCGCTGCGCGGCTTTGAGGCATAGAGGAGGGTGGGCGTGGCGAGATGCGGACTCGCAAGGCCGCCGCGCGACGGGTCGAACAGCGTGTGGAGCGCCCCGGCGCGCTGCCAGCCGCGAACGGTCAGCGAATCCCAATCCTGCTCGCCGTCGGCGGTCACGCCATAGGGCGCCTGGTGCTTGTCCGTCGGCTTCTCGCCGTGGCGGATCGCCATGATCTTCTGTGGCGCCATCGTTGCCTCCTTCCGGCGCCTCAGGCGAGCCGGTTGGTGCTGAGATTGATCGTGCAGCTGTCGTCCGGGCCGCTGCTCGTCGGCTGCACGCTGTGATAATCGAAGCGCAAGGTGGGGGCGCCGCGCTTGGGGCTCGCCACCGTCGCCCGGACGTAGCCGGCCTTGGTGATGACGCAGCCGAGCGGCGAATTCGCGCCGAGCTTCGTCATGTAGGGCTTGCCCACCTCCTCGTTGGCCTGGATGCCGTAGCCGCCGGAGCCGGCCATGACGTAAGGGATGTCCCGCCCGGTGTTCTGCCGCACCACCCGCTGATAGAGATGCGCGTGGCCACAGATGACGGCGTCGGGCCAGAACCCCGCCCGTTTGCAGGCGGCGTCGATCGCCGTGCTGTTCGGGTCCTTCTCGCCCGGGAACCAGCGCGGGAAATGGTGGATCGCGAGGATGACGGCGGGCAGCCCGTCGCGGCGCAGCGCCTTCAGCCGCACCAGCTCCTTGTAGAGGAACAAGACCTGCTGCTCGTCGATCCAGCCGAGGGATTCGCCCCAGTTGCTGTAGAGGCCGATGATCGAGACCAGCGGCGCGTCGAGGGTGAAATAAACGCCGGGCTGGGTCATCGTGCTGCGCATGATGCCGCCCGAGCCTTCCCACCGCCCGGGCGTGGTCGCGCAGAACGCCTGCTGGAAGGACGCGAGCGACACCATCTGGTCGTCGTAGGTGATGGCGTCGTGATTGCCGGGGATGGCGAAGATCGGCGCGGGATAGGCGCGGAACGGGTCGTAGAACTGGCTGTAGTAGTAGTTCTCCTCGCCATAGTAGTAGACGACGTCGCCGACATGGAACAGGAAGGCGGGGGGCGAGGTCTGCGCGTCGCGCGACATCAGGTCGGTCACCTTGAGCTCGTAGCGCTCGAGGTTCGCCTCTTTCGGCGCGCCGCTGTCGCCGACCACGTCGAAGGCGATCTGCTCGCCGTTGGCGTCGCTGGTGTAGCCGGGCGGCTGGTCGCCGACCACGCTCGCGAGCTCCATCGTCGGATAGGCGCGCGGCGTCGGCACCGGCCCGCGCAGGTGGAGCTTCGAGCGGGTGACGACGAAGGGCGTCTTGTACTTGTTGTCGTTGTCGGGAATGTATTTGCCCGAAGCGTCCTGCGGGTCGAAATCGGCGAAGACATAGCCATT
>DASQSR010000609.1:0-5034 GCA_035642295.1 Allostellaceae bacterium
GACGCTGGGGCCGAAGGGCCGCAACGTCGTCCTCGACAAGTCGTTCGGCGCGCCGCGCATCACCAAGGACGGCGTCACCGTCGCCAAGGAGATCGAGCTCGCCGACAAGTTCGAGAACATGGGCGCGCAGATGATCCGCGAGGTCGCAACCAAGACCAGCGACCAGGCCGGCGACGGCACGACGACGGCGACGGTGCTGGCCCAGGCGATCGTGCGCGAGGGCATCAAGGCGGTGGCCGCCGGCCTCAACCCGATGGACCTGAAGCGCGGCATCGCCGCCGCGGTCGAGGCGGTGGTCGACGACGTCAAGAAGCGCTCGAAGAAGGTCTCGACCAATGACGAGATCGCCCAGGTCGGCACCGTGTCGGCCAATGGCGATCAGGAAGTCGGCCGGATGCTGGCGGAGGCGATGCAGAAGGTCGGCAACGAGGGCGTGATCACGGTCGAGGAGGCGAAGAGCCTCGAGACCGAGCTCGACGTCGTCGAGGGCATGCAGTTCGACCGCGGCTACATCTCGCCCTACTTCATCACCAACGCCGACAAGATGGTCTGCGAGCTCGAGGACCCCTACATCCTCATCCATGAAAAGAAGCTCTCGACCTTGCAGCCTCTGCTGCCGCTGCTCGAGGCGGTGGTGCAGAGCGCCAAGCCCCTGCTGATCGTCGCCGAGGATGTCGAGGGCGAGGCGCTGGCGACGCTCGTCGTCAACAAGCTGCGCGGCGGCCTCAAGGTCGCGGCGGTGAAGGCGCCGGGCTTCGGCGATCGCCGCAAGGCGATGCTCGAGGACATCGCCATTCTCACCGGCGGCCAGATGATCAGCGAGGATCTCGGCATCAAGCTCGAGAACGTGACCTTGCACATGCTCGGCCGCGCCAAGCGCGTGCGCATCGAGAAGGAGAACACGACGATCATCGACGGCGCCGGCAAGAAGTCCGACATCGAGGGCCGCGTCGCGCAGATCCGGGCGCAGATCGAGGAGACCACCTCGGACTACGACCGCGAGAAGCTGCAGGAGCGCCTCGCCAAGTTGGCGGGCGGCGTCGCGGTGATCCGCGTCGGCGGCGCCACCGAGGTCGAGGTGAAGGAGCGCAAGGACCGGGTCGAGGACGCGATGCACGCGACGCGCGCCGCGGTCGAGGAAGGCATCGTCGCCGGCGGCGGCGCCGCCCTCCTCTACGCCACCAAGGCGCTCGCCCGGCTGAAGCCCGAGGGCGACGACCAGCGGGTCGGCATCGACATCGTCCGCCGCGCGCTGCAGGCGCCGGTGCGGCAGATTGCCGAGAATTCCGGCATCGACGGCTCGATCGTCGTCGGCAAGCTGCTCGAGAGCAGCGACACCAATCGCGGCTTCGACGCGCAGAGCGGCGAGTATGTCGACATGCTGAAGGCCGGCATCATCGACCCCACCAAGGTGGTGCGCCTGGCGCTGCAGGACGCCGCCTCGGTCGCCGGCCTCCTCGTCACCACCGAGGCGATGGTGGCGGAGAAGCCGGAGAAGAAGCCGCCGCCCGGCATGCCGCCCGGCGGCGGCATGGGCGACATGGACTTCTAGAAGACGTCGAAGCTGAAAGCGCCCCACTTGCGGGGAGACTCTGCGCAGGGTCTCCCCGCAGGCATGCCGGGCGTCAGCCGCAGTTGCGCGACAGTCAGCGGCGGGCGATGATGAGGCGCCGCTCGGCGTCCGCGCGGCATCGTTCTCGGGGCGGGGTGGAAGTCCCCACCGGCGGTGAAGGCGAGCGATCGCACGAGCCCGCGAGCGCCTGACGAGGCAATCTCGGCAGGGTCAGCAGAGCCGGTTGCAACCCGGCGCCGACGGTCACAGTCCGGAAGGAAGAGAGCGGGATGGCTTTGGCTTGGCGCCGCGCCTCGGCGCGCCGCCGGGCGGGAAGCGTCTCACGCCCTGATTCTGGTCCCAAGGCAAAGGAGCCGCCATGAATCAGCGCCATGCACACGACATCACGGAAAGCGGCAAAGGCGAGCGCATCGCCTTCATCGCAGCCTGCTGGCACAAGGACATCGTCGATTGCTGCCATCGATCCTTCACCGCCGAGATGGCGAGGCTCGGGCATCAGGGCAGCGCCATCGACGTCTTCGAGGTCCCCGGCAGCTTCGAGATCCCGCTGCAGGCAAAGCTGCTGGCGAAGAGCGGCCGCTATGCCGCGATCGTCGCCTGCGGGCTCATCGTCGATGGCGGCATCTATCGCCACGAATTCGTCGCCGAGGCGGTGATCTCCGGGCTGATGCGCGTGCAGCTCGACACCGAGGTGCCGGTCATCTCGGCCGTGCTGACGCCGCAGCGCTTTCACGCCCATGACGAGCACCAGCGCTTCTTCCGCGAGCATTTCGTCGTGAAAGGCGCCGAAGCCGCCGAAGCCTGCGCCCGCACCATCGCCGCTCTCAAGCGGCTGAGAGCCGCCGCGTAGCGCTGCGCCGGGCTACGCCGCTTGCAGCAGCGGCGCGAGCCCGCGCACTTCCTTGACGCGGTGGAAGAGCTGCTCGCGCTCGGCGGGCGAGAGCGCGCGGTTGGGCGGCAGCGGCGTCACCCATTTCGCATCGCCGCTGACCCGCGCCACCAGCTCCTTGAGCCCGCCCTGGAAGGGGAAGGCCTGCAGCACCAGCCGCGCCGCGGTGAGCTGCTCTTGCAGCGGATCGGTCTCCGCCTGCTGCCAGGCGCGGAAGACGCGTTGCGCCAGCGGCGCCGTGACGTTGGTGCTGGCGGAGATGCAGCCGGCGCCGCCGGCGCGGAGATTGGCGAGCAGGAACTGCTCGCTGCCGGAATAGACGCCGAAGCCCGGAATCTCCTTGAGCAGGTTCGCCGTGTAGGTCCAGTCGCCGGAGCTGTCCTTGACCCCGGCGATGGTGTCGCCGTACGCCGCCTTGAGGCGCAGGACCAGCGCCGGCGTCACCGGCACCGCCGACATCTGCGGGAAGTGATAGAGATAGAGCTTGAGGCGCTTGTCGCCGACGCGCTGGATCACCTCGGAGAAGAAGGCGAAGAGCCCGTCCTCGCTCGGATTCTTGTAGTAGAACGGCGGCAGCAGCAGCGCCCCCGTGCAGCCCGCGGCGAGCATCGCCTTGGTGAGCGTCACCGCATCGGCCAGCGCGCAGGAGCCGGTGCCGATGATGCAGCGCTCCATCGGCAGGCCGGCGGCGACACTCGCCTCGATCAGGCCGAGGCGCTGCGCCAGCGACAGCGAATTGGCTTCGCCCGTCGTGCCCAGCGGCGCGAGCCCGTCGCAGCCATTGGCCAGCAGCCAGCGGCAATGCGCGATGAAGGCCTTGGTATTGGGCGCGAGATCGTCGCCCACCGGCGTCAGCACTGCGGCATAGACGCCGCGCGGCGGGCTTGATTGCGGCTGGGTCAAGGCTGCTCCTCCTCGGGATTGGCGGCGCCGCCAGTCCAGCACGCCGCGGCCCCCGGCGCAACCCGGCGGGATCAGCCCGCGCCAGCCATCTCCGGCAGGCGCCGCAGCAGCGCGCCGAGCCGCTTGACGCCGTCGCCGATGCGCGCCTCGTCGGCGAGGGTGAAATTGAGCCGCAGCGTGTTGGCGCCGGAGCCGTCGGCATGGAAGGCGCGGCCGGGAACGAAGGCGACGCGCGCTTCGGCGATGGCCCGCGCCAGCAGCGCCGCGGCATCGACCGCCGCCGGCAAGGTCAGCCACAGGAACATGCCGCCCGCGGGCGTCGTCCAGCGCACCCCCGGCGGCATCTCCCGCGCCAGCGCCGCCAGCATGGCGTCGCGGCGCGCGCGGTAGCAGCGCCGGATCGGCTCCAGCGCCCTGGGCAACACGCTCTGCACCACCTCGTGCATCGCCATCTGGCTGAGGCTGCCGCTGTGCAGGTCGCTCGCCTGCTTGACGAGAACCAGCCGGCGGATGACCGGCAGCGGCGCCACCACCCAGCCGAGGCGGAAGCCGGGCGCCACCGTCTTGGAGAAGGTGCCGCAATAGAGAACGCGCGCGCCGTCGACGCCGCCCTGCTGCGCCGCGTCGAGCGCGAGCAGCGACGGCAGCCTCTCCCCTTCATAGCGCAGCGCCTCGTAGGCGGCGTCCTCGACCAGCGGTAGGTCGAGCCGCGCCGCCGCGGCGAGCAGCGCCTGCCGCTCGGCAAGATCGAGCGAGGCGCCGGTCGGATTCTGGAAATCCGGCATGACATAGCCGAGCGCGCGGCGCCCCCGGCCGCGCCGTCGCGCGCCGCGCCCCTGGCCGCGCCGTGGCGCGCCGCGATTGTCGCCCGCGCGCGGCAGATCGTCATAGACCGGCTCGTAGGCGGACAGCGCCTGCAGCGCGCCGAGATAGGTGGGCCGCGCGACCAGGACGGCATCACCCGGCGTGACGAGCAGCTTGCCGATGAAGTCGAGCGCCTGCTGCGCGCCGCTGGTGATGAGGACGTGATCGGCGCTGCAGGGAACGCCCAGCCCCGCCATGTAGCGGGCGATCCAGTCGCGCAGCGGGAGATAGCCTTCGCTCGCCGAATACTGCAGCGCCGCCGCCGCGCGCCGGGGATCGCCCAGGATGCGGCGATGCGCCTCGGCGATCGCGTCGAGCGGGAACAGCGCGGGATCGGGGATGCCGCCGGCGAACGAAATCACATCGGGTTCGTCCAGCAGCTTCAGCAGCTCGCGGATTTCCGAGGCCGCCATGCGGCCGGCCCGACGCGCGTAATGCTCCTCCCAGGCGACCATGCGGCTTCCCCGCGCTATAAGTCAATAATACTGACCTAATCGGCAAAAGCAAGCGCGATTGCGGCGGTGCAGCAACGCCCTTATGATCGCTGCGGCGCCCTGTCTCTCTTCTCCGTTGTCGCGCCCGCCGAAACCTTGACCTGAGCCGATGCGCCGCGTCCTGCCGCTGCTTGCGCTGCTGGCGGCTGCCTGCCAGCCTCTGCCGCATCCCTTCACCGCCGATATGCCGGAGCGGGGCGCGACTCCGATCTCTCCGCCCGACAGCGCCGACATTGTCGTGGCGCCGGTCGCCGGCGCGCCCAAGGCGATGGGCGAGGCGCTGGCGGCGGCGCTCTGCGATGCCGACATCC